>JAIDKG010000023.1:0-19304 GCA_029051525.1 Muribaculaceae bacterium | reverse complement strand
TGTGAGTAATAGAAAATAGGTAGAGTGAGATTGACAGATTCACTCAGTCGTAAATCATGCGGTGAGTCATTCCTCCGTCCACCGGAATGTCGGCGCCATTGATGAAATCATTGTCGGGCCAGGTCAGGAAGAGTATCAGTCGCGCCACATCCTCCGGTTTTCCTACGCGTCGCGAAGGATGCTGACGGTGGTCGGAGTCGGTGAGTTCATCGGGAGAGCCGGTGTGGATCCATCCCGGCGAGATGGAATTGACCGTAATGCGATAATCTGCCAGCGACATCATCAGAGCGTGTGTGAGCGATGCAAGAGCCCCTTTTGAGGCAGAGTATGGTTCGGTGCCCGATTCGCTCTGGAGATGCCTCGTAGAGCTTATCAGAAGCATTCTCCCGCCGTAAGAGTTGGGATACGGCAGAGCCCGGCGCCATAAGGCCCATTCACGGGCCATCAGGTATGCCGGCCGCAGGTTTACGTCCAATGTGCGGTCGAAATCCGCCGGGTCGGAATCCTCCAGAGCCACAGCGGAGAATACACCCGCATTGCTCACGATGATATCCAGGTCATGCCAGGCTGCGAAAATATCATGCATGGCCCGCGACAGGGCTTCCGAATCCGCCAGATCGAGATGGTAGAACCTCACACCCTCCTCTCGGGCGAGCCGGCGCCCCTGCTCCTCATCGGAATCGATCACTGCCACCTTGCATCCGGCGCGCAGGAAAGATCGGACTGTAGCCAGTCCGATTCCGGAAGCGCCACCGGTGACGAGTACCCTGCGCGGCGGATATTTCACGTTCAGATAGCCCGCACGCGGACCCTGCGCGGCAGAGCGGGAGGAGGCGGAGTGGGAGAGGCGTCCGGAGCGGAGTTCCTCCATCCGTTTTTCAAGATAATTATCGGCCATAAGATTAGCAACTACTTTGAGCGCGTTTCTTAAAATTTCGGGGCCGTAGGTAACTTCATCTTACAGCAGTGGAAATGTGGATGTTAAAAAGCCGTTTATGATTTATAGCTTTGATTTGGAGTTATTTACACATTATATAGCTGCATGATAAAGAAATATAATAATTCCTTTATTGGAGTCGGGGAGGCTTCGAGGATAAAAATTACCTCTGTCCGGCGCTTTTTGGCGTATTTTGCGAGATCTCATCAGTCACGATGCCCGCATCGTTCCTTCTTCGACTCGCAAAATCCACTCAAAAATCGCCGCCCCTACGACCCCGAAATTTTAAGGAACGCGCTCTAAGAGCGCGTTCCCGTGCTATTGGTAAACGCGCTCTAAAAGTGTAATGGCCTCTCCGTTCGCTACGGGAGGCCATGTATGTGATATGAACGCGCTCTGATGGGCGGGGATCAGCGGCGAGTGTCGATGCGGGAGCGACGGAAGATGAAGATGGAGAGGATGATGCAGATTATCAGGTCGAGCACTACGAAGCTCCACACCTGCCATGCGCGGCCGGCGGCCATTAGTTCCTGACCGAATTTCCATGCCATGCCCATGCCATAGATGAGCAGGATGGCGGGAAGCCATATGAAGCGGTATTTTTTCATGATTGTTGGCTAAGCGCGGGTTGGAGGTATTTTGATTCTTCGGGGTGGAATGCTCCCGATGTGAGGTGGTCGTAGATTTGGATGCAGCTTAATGCATCGAAGGCGGCATATGTCTGCTGACTCAGGGTGAGTGTCTTAGCCTCCCAGTTGGTGAGGCGCTGTCCTTTGGAGATGCGGTGGTCGAAGAGAATGCCGTAGATGCGCGACAGGGAATTGTCGGCGATTCGGAATTGCTTCACGTATGGCTGCAGGTCGATGAAGCCCTTGGGCTCGAGCGTGTAGATGCGGTGCAGATTGTGGAAATCATCGTGGAGCGAAACGCCGATTTTGAGTTTATTCTCATCCTCAAGTATAGCCTTGACTTCGGCCGGAAGTCCGATCATATTGAGGCGGAAGAGGTAACAGTCGGTTCGGGTGGAGAGTTGGAGGAGCGACACCTGAAAGCATTGCCCCTTTTTGAAACTTGGGCGCGTCTCGGTGTCGAATCCGATAATATCGGCATTGCGGAGAGCCTCGACTGCGGGTGCTATTTTCTCTACGCTATCCACCAAATGTATGCGGCCATGGTATTCGGCGGCGGGGAGTAGTGCCAGCTCGGCTTTTGAGATGCTGACGATGTATTGCGACATATCGGAGATTGATTGCATAGAGGGGATGTTGTGTAAGAAATCAGTCGTGGCCGGGCGCGGATTGGAGAGCGCAGGAGAAAGAGGGGGCGTCTTAGCCTGTTTTAGATGCAAAATTACAAAAAAGTCGGATTTATCCAATGTATTTCTTAACCTTTTTGCGCAATTGGGGTGAAAATTGGTCAGTATTTATTGAGATTATCCGCTTTATATTATAGGTGCTTAATCTGAATTAAGACCATGGGTGCAATAAATGTACAACCATCCCGCCGGGGATAGGAGCGCCACGCGGAGTGGTGTCGTTGCCTCGGGGGGATGGTGTAGTGGTGATGCTGCGGTCGGGCCTCAGAGAGAATCCTCAGGGAGGATATCGATATGCTCCGGCATATCAAGCCAGCGGGCATCAGGGAAGTGGCTTTCCACCCGTCGGCGCATGTATGCGCGCGATTCGGCGGCGAGCTCGGGGTCGGCGTCGAAGTGCGGGTTGTAGACCACAGCGTAGAGTTCGATATTTCGGCGTGCAATCGCCTCGAGGGCGAGCAGGGTGTCGGAGATGGAGCCGAGGCGTCCGTTGGTGACAAGTACCACCGGGAGATGCTGTTCGGCTATATAGTCGATGGTGAGGTAGTCTTCAGTGACGGGCACCATTATACCTCCGGCCCCCTCCACGAGTACCACATCATATTGGCGCGACAGGGCTTTGGTGGCATCGGCTATGATTCCGGTGTCGATGCGGGTGCCGTCGAGCCGGGCGGCGTAGTGGGGCGAAGCGGGGTAGGAGAGTATCACCGGGCAAGTGATGCGCAGGCGGTCGGGGTTCTGAAGCGGCATACCCATTATCCTGCGATGCAGGATGATATCCTCGCTCATGTCGTGATTGCCTGTCTGGATGAATTTCTGGGTAATCACCGATTTCCCTTCGCGCAGGAATTCGGTGGCCAGCCATCCTGTGGCCCAGGATTTCCCTATGTCGGTGCCTATGCCGGTTATGAAGATTACCATGCAAACATGGGATATTCGTTCATCATCTCATTGACCTCGAGGCGCACCTCGCGGATCACCTCCTCATTGTCGGCGTTGGAGAGCACGCGGTCGATAAGATCGGCGATCTTCTCCATCATCTCCTCCTTGGCACCGCGGGTTGTGATGGCGGCAGTGCCGAAGCGCAGACCGGAAGTGAGGAAGGGTGAACGGGTGTCGTAGGGCACCATGTTCTTATTGGCGGTGATGTCGGCCTCCACGAGCACACGCTCAGCCTTCTTACCCGACATTTCGGGGAATTTCGGGCGCAGATCCACGAGCATGCAGTGGTTGTCGGTACCGTCGGAGATAATCTTATAGCCGCGGGCAATGAGAGCGTTGGCCAGAGCAGCGGCGTTTTTCTTCACCTGCTCGGCATATTCCTTCCATTCCGGCTGGAGGCACTCACCGAAGGCCACAGCCTTGGCAGCGATTACATGCTCCAGCGGGCCACCCTGTACGCCCGGGAAAACGGCAGAGTCGAGCAGAGCCGACATCTTCTTGATTTCACCCTTGGGAGTTTTCTTACCCCAGGGATTGTCGAAGTCTTTGCCCATGAGGATCAGACCGCCGCGGGGGCCGCGGAGAGTCTTGTGGGTTGTTGTGGTCACGATGTGAGCATGCTTCACGGGATTCTCAAGCAGACCGGCTGCGATAAGTCCGGCGGGGTGAGCCATGTCGACCATGAAGATAGCGCCGATTTCATCGGCAATTTTGCGGATGCGGGCATAGTCCCATTCGCGGCTGTAGGCCGAAGCGCCGGCGATGATCAGTTTCGGACGCTCTGCGCGAGCCTTCTCCTCCATCTCCTCATAGTTCACGCGTCCGGTCTCGGCCTCGACGGTGTAAGAGATGGGACGGAACATGAGACCGGAGAAATTCACCGGGCTGCCGTGGCTGAGGTGACCGCCGTGGCTGAGGTCCATACCCATGAATGTGTCGCCCGGCTCAAGGCATGCCATAAATACGGCCATGTTTGCCTGAGCGCCGCTGTGGGGCTGCACGTTGGCCCATTCGGCACCGAAGAGCTTCTTTGCACGCTCGATGGCGAGGTTTTCGGCCTCATCTACCACCTGGCAACCGCCATAGTAACGCTTTGCGGGATAGCCCTCTGCATATTTGTTGGTGAGGCATGAACCCATAGCGCGCATCACCTCATCGCTCACGAAATTCTCGCTGGCGATAAGCTCGATACCGCGACGCTGACGGAGGTGCTCACGGTCAATAATCTCGAAGATCTCGTTGTCTCTTTTCATTGTATTTTAGATGTTAGATTTAAGAGTTGTCAATCATTGGAATGGCAACCGTGGGAGAAGCCCCGCCATCTTAGCCATACCGATTGCAAAATTAAGAAAAAAAACGGAAAAGCGCCCCCATAAATGCAAAAAAACACACCCATGCCGGCTCTTTCCCGTTCGGTTACTACATAGTCAGTCTGCTGAAGCTATACGCCGAAGTCAGCAGGCTGTTAATTGAGATATATCTGCCGTAGATCTGAAGAATAGCTTGGATAAGGTTCTTTATAATCGCAGTAACAGCATCCATCCGACCAACCATTACTCTGATATGGTCCCCATCCCCAATTAATATGATATTGAGATTTGTTATTGTGTCGGATGTATCCGTCAAGTAGCCACATGTGGCCTTCACTTGAACTGCGACCTGCAATCAAATGAGGGTATCCTTTCTGCAAATTGCGTATAAATCGATCATCGTTGATTCCCCCTTTTACATATTCCGGAGTATATTTTAAATCTTTCAGATAATTTACCGCAGCCTCAACCGATGTGCCGCTTCCCCCACATCCGAATTTAATTTGACAATTCAGTGCGATTTCCTGTAAAAAGTGGGCAACAGTAAGAGCTTGAGTGGGTGTAAATAAACTGCCCTTCTCTGGTAATAATGAAAAATTGATATCCCTTGTACCATAAAATGTTCCGGTGAATTTCCCAACAGTTGCGATTGTTTGTCCTAAAGCGATGGTGACGCATCCGATAGGCATATGATTTCCATACTTGCTGCATATTGCACATGTGCAATAAGTAGCATAATTGTTGAACGGTTGTCGTTGTCCCCATTGATAAGGTACAATTGGCTGAATGGTAATATCACCGGCGCGAGTGGAAAGAGAGGAATCATAGATTGTATTGTCAAGGATCCTCTCAGCTACCATGGGTATGGATTGTATCAGTTCGCGGAGCGGAACAATCTCTATAGTATCCTGCATTGCACCCGATTCAGTATAATAGAATATTCTGTCAAGTCCCGGGGTGTCAGAGACAACGGCATAGCCAGAGGATTCTCCGAAATCAAGACTTACAGTATGAATGTCATATTGCGATTCAGTTTCGGAAGTGTCGGTTCTTGTAGTTGGGTGCGAGATGTTATATGTTGTCGTAGAGATGTCAGTTATACTGAAGTTCGTGGCTCCGGCTTTGGTTTCCGGATGGATTGTATTGTAGAAATCAGAGATTAGTTCGTGAATTCTACTGTGTTGGATGCCTGATGTTGGTTCGTCTTCAGGAGTACTGCTGCATCCGAAGCATGAAATTATAACTGTAAGGGTTGTAATAATTAATGGGAATGATTTCATGGTTTGTAAGACTTTTGTGTTTTGATATATCCTTCAGCAGGTTACTGTTGCTCTGATAGAGCACCCTCTTGAGTAATTTGTACTAAACCGACTGCCATCCAATTGCCAATATATTCACCATATGCAGTAATTAGGAATGTGCGTTCGGAGGTAGATTCGTTGGCATCTATAGTAACGACAAGAACTGGCTCCCCGTTTTTTGACGTTGAATAAATTGTATAGAATTGTCCCAACTCTTCATATTCACTATTCATTACTGAATAAGAATCGTCAAAACGTTGAGTCTCTTTATTAAAGACTCCTGAAGCAGTATGGAATTTTGAAGGGAGTGGAGTTGAGTCGGCAATTGCTTTTACACTCAATACGATTCTCTGGTTATTACTGCCGACAGTCATTTCTTCGATCTTTTCAATGCTGGAGTCGGGTACTTCAGTTGTCAGAAAGTAGTACTGTTGTATGAAACCGTTAAAGAAGCCTTCCTTTTTGCATGAGCATAGGATGAGAAGGGCTATAATGGGAAGTAAGGTGAGGATTTTTTTCATAGGGATGGAGATTAGTAGTTCAGCAGTTGTCGGTCAATATATCCGAAATGGCAGGATATTGAAGATATGCAGTCATTCCATGATTTTGATGAACCGATTTTTTTATATTGTTTAAGGTCTGGGATTGATACCTGACGCGACTTTTGGGAAGCGATTAAGCTGATACGATGTTTTGATCGCTTATTATCACCGTGATTGTAATCAGAGTCATCCCATATTGTAAGTACTGAGCATACAATAGGATCAGCCCCATAATAACCGATTGCAATTGAAGTCACCTTGTCGTTAAGATTATATGGTTTGAGACTCGGAATGTTGTAGGTGAAATGGAAATCTGAAAGGCCTTTTATCAGAGAAGTACCTTTAAAATGGTCATTGTCGAAGATTGCAAAATACCCCAAATCTGAATCGGTATGATTTTCAAAACCGGTGGCTCTTGTGATGCTGGAATTATCTGAAATGTTGAGATTCAGGATGTCTTGGTATAGGCGGTTGTCTTCAATGTCCGCCTCATCATAATAGCTCATGCAGTTGCTGTCAATTATGACAGCATGTACGATGTTTGCCTCATCGAGTTTGCACATAAGCTGATTATATTCAGGGTTGAGATATTCGATGTCGCCCTTTTCATTGATAGTTACTTCCGATTCATAGATTTTGCTTTTGTAGCGAGCTTTGGCGATTATAGATTCTGAAGAGGCCAATGGATTTTGGGTTATTATGATATTGCCCTCTAAATAGGCGTTAAGCTTTTTATTATATTCTCCACCATGATAGAGGATGCCAAGAGTAATTTCGCTGCTGGTGTTATTCTCCGGGAAGGTGAATCGCATTGCAGGGTTGCCATTCTCCTCTATGACGGCAAGCTTGATTCCAGTTCCTGGAATGAAATTTTCATTGGATAATATATCGGAGTCATAGTGGTATATCTTGAAGGACTCAGGATTTGAATTATCCTTAATCATTACGCTCGGTGATAAAGAACTTGGAAAGGAGATGTCATTATATGCGGTTCTGACGACGCTTAGTGTCAATTCTTGAGCCTGTCCGTCGATTATGAGGTATTCTTCGTTCTGTTTGCCGGGTTCGTTATTAGTGAGAAAGTACACATTAGAAAATCTCGGCCCTATTATATCATCCTTATCGCATGCCTGAAACATAGCCTGCGAGATAATGGTGATTGCGAAGAGCAGAATCAATCTATGGATTGATAATCTGTGAGGATCGCGCATAGTTGGATAATTATTTTATGGTATGAGAGTAAAGGCAAATGTCATCGGTTTATGAGGACTATTGTCTTATGTTTAAATTTTACGTTGCAAATTTAGGAAATTAATTTTAGACTGCAAAATAAATTTTTAGATATATTAGCAAGGTAATGAATGACATATAATGGCGAACGTTCTGGACCTTGAAATGGCTGGTGAGTCCGGAGGGGTGGAGGATGAGAGGGGTGGGGATTGAAAGAGTGCGTCCCGGATGGAACGTTGAGGGTTCCATCCGGGACGGATATTGGATTTTGGGAGGGGGATTAGTGCTGAGTGTTATGATCAGAGGCTTTCTACGAATTTGCGGTAGTCGGCGTTGTCGGGATCATATTTGAGGTAGCCGTTGAAGTAACGCTTGGCTGTGGCTTTGTCGTTCTTGTCGAGGTAGGAGTTGCCGACAGCGTTGTAGAGATTCTTGGCATCGGAAGCGAAGCGGGAAGTGTCGTCCATCTTTTCGAGGGCGTCGATGGCCTGGATGTAATAGTTGATGGCCTCATCCTTCTTGTCCTGCTGCATGGCGATATCTCCTTTCAGTTTGAAGGGACGGTACATGCCCGGGAACTGCTCGCCTGCTTTGTCGCCGAATGAGATTGCCTTGGCGAAGAATGCCTCGGAAGCTGCGGGGTCAGACTCTTTGGTCTGCACGCCTGCATAGTAGGCGAAGATGGCGGCCTGCCAGTTGTCGTTGAATCCGGGTTCGGCAGTGTTGGCGATGAAACCATCGTAGGCCTCGCTGGCACCCGGCATGTCGTTGCGGTCAACGTTGAGCATGGCGAAAGCCTTGTAGAGAGCAGCATTGGTGGGAAGATTCTTTACCGCCTCTTCAAATACGGCTTTGGCCTCATCAAGCTTCTTGGCTTTCTGGAACTCATCGCCGATCAGGGTGTAGTCGATGGGGGCGAATACGTTGTTGGCCGGATCAGCGAGATGGGCGGCGTAAAGATTCTCGGCGAGGGGGAGCATCTGGTCGGCCATTGCGGGAAGCTGGGCGGCATTCATGAACTGGAAGCGCTTTGCTGTGAAGTTGTTGGGGTTCTCAGCGAGGAGCTTTGTAGCAAAGTCATAGCCCTTCTGGTAGTCGCCACCGTAGAAGAGGAGGAATGCATAGCGGTCTTCATCCTGCTTGAAGTGGTTGGGGTTGTTGACGTATTTGCCATATTCTGTTGCAGCCTCCTTGTACATGCTCTGGTTGTAGTAGGCATTAGCCAGCGAGCGCTGACCGAGCGCCGACTCCGGGTTGAGCTGGAGCAGCTTCTGGAGCATGTTGATGCCATACTCGGGATTTACCTGCGAGAAGAGGTTGGCATATTTGAAATAGGCGGCAGTAGCGTTGGGGTCGTAGTTGAGGGCCATCTCATATTTTGCGCCGGCCGAGCCATAGTCTTTTGCGCGGGCGAGCACATCACCCTCAAAGATGTAGATGTCGGGATTCTTCATATCCATCTTGCGGGCCTTGTCGACGCGCTTTGAAATCTCCTTAGCATAGAGCTCGGGATTCACGGCGTCGTAGGCACGGGCGATGGCAATCTGCACACCGGCATCTTTCTTTGCAAGACCATCGGCCTTCTTGAAGTTGGCCTCAGCTTCCTTGGGGGCATTGGCGATGAGGTCGAGCTGACCGAGACCCACATAGTTGAGCGGATACTCCGGATTAGCCTGCACACCCTGATTGAAGAGGTTTTTAGCCTCGGCGTTCTTCTCCTCCTTGAGGGCTATCTGGCCCTGATAGAAGTAGGAGATTGCCTTGTCTGTGTCGGCATTGTTGTGGTTGCGAGTCAGCAGCTCCTTGGCGTTGCCGAGCTGACCGGCCTCATAGTATTCCACGCCCTCGGCGTGAGTCTGAGCGAGCGCTGAGAAGGCCGAGCCGGCCAGTATGAGCGCGAGAAGTGATTTGTAGTTCATCGATATGAAGTGTATTAATTTTTTTAACTTTTGGTCGTCATATAATCCTGCCAAAGCGCCCGGCGATAGAGCATCACCCGGCGCTTGGAATCGTGGCACAGGAGGGAAGCGTCTGCACCCCGACTGTATGACGGTTTTAGCCTCAGTGCTGAAAACCTATTAAACCAACGTGGCAAAATGAAGTTTATTTTACGAGCTGCACCACTCGGCGATTCACGTGATAGGGCATTATGCCCGATTTGATGATGATTTTCTGTCCCACGAATCCGGTGACGAATGTATAGAAGCTGTGCAGCATAGTGGAATTGGATGCTGTGGAGATCATCCATACCTTTCGGAAGAGGGGATAGTCGCCTGAGTTGATGTAGAGCTGGTATGGCTTGTAGGCCACGGGGCTGAAGTCATTGTCTTCGCAGGGATTGCTCACCTTGATGATATTCACTTCGGAGGTGAGTTCGGTATTGATTGAGTCATTCTCATCAGCATATTGCTCCATGCGCTGATCCATGGGCACTTTCTGAGCCACGCTCAGGTCATTGCCGAGCCAGGATACCGAGATTATGCCCAGGGCATCGGGGTCATTCTTGACCACATCAAATACTGCGGCATTGTTTTTCTGCGCGTAGGGTTTGATATAATCGGTTATCTTCTTCCCCTCCGGGAGGAACTTATCGCGCATGTAGGCCACCGTAGATGATCCTTCGGAATCAAACACCACTTTGATGGCGGTGGTGTCGTTGCCGGCGAGCTGGTCCCAGCGTGAAATCTCGCCACGAAGTATCTTGCCGATTTCATCCATCGAGAGGGCACTTACAGGATTATCCTTGTTGACAATCATCGCCACGGCATCGACCGCGATGCAATTCGAGCGCACGATGCGGCGGTTGACGCTTTTGCAGTGCTGGCGCTCCTCTTTTGTGAAATCGCGAGTGATAATGATGCTCTGGCACTTGTCGGCAAGCAGCGAGTCGATACAAGCCTGTTCCGACATGTAGAACGGTAGGATATGAGCCTCCTTGTATTCAAACTCAAAGGCAGCTATTTCCTCATCGAGGATATTCTTGAAGCCATCCTCACAGAATACGGCTCCGGTGCCCGAAGTATATTCACCGCGTTTCACTTCGCCGCAGGCGGCAAGTGAAGCGATAGCCAGCAATACCACGGCCGAAGTGACGACCGTCTTGACGATTTTTTTGATTTTCATCTGGATAAGATTTTCAGGGTTGTCGGTGCGATCCGGGGTGATTGCCGCATGTAGCAGTCGCCTCGGGTCGGTATGGTGGAGGCTCACTGAGGAGACGGCCTCTTTTATTCTACGTGTGGTAATCATGCCTTATTATATGAGGGGTAATAGAAATAGCACCGGGGCGTACCGGTCAGGACTCCCTCTCAACCGGAGGAGCCGTTATAGTCGGAATCAGGGCGGGTATGGCCGCAGGCTATACCCGGCAATGATGGATTGGCCGCTACGCGTGGTGCCGCCGGAAGAGAATGGCTCTAAGAGCGCGTTCTAATACGTCTCCCCTTTATAGAGGCGGTAGCCGCGATATAGCCCGTAGAGACAGAGGATTACACCGATGGCAATCGACACACCATAGTTGATGATATCAAACACATTGCAGAAGAAGAGTATACCGACTCCGAGATATACAAGCACCATAAAGATGCCGAATACGAGACGCATTCCGCGAGGAGTGCCATTATTATTGTTATCCATAGCAGTGGGAATTTAGAATTGTAGATTATTTAAATTTTTAACAATTGAAGTGGCGATTAGTTTTATGCCGGCTGATATTTTCTCGGTCAGACTCTCACCGGAAGAGCCGTCGCTCCGCGACCGGAATCGCCATGGGTGCCTCCTCCGCGCCTCCGCTCCACATAAATCACATCCACCACATAAATCACATTCACCACATAAATCACATAAATCACATAAATCACATAAAATCCATACTCCCCATAATCCCCCCCACACACATAAACAAAGAAGCCAAGTCTAAGAAAGACTCAGCTTCTTTATTGTGTGCGAGGCGAGTCGCGAGGCGACTGCACTCACATCAGGATTGCTTACTGGTTCTGCAGACGGAAAGTAACCGGGAGGTTGAAGTAAGAGCGCACGGGCTGACCGTTGTTCTTACCGGGCTGCCATTTCGGCATGCGCTTCACCACGCGGAGAGCTTCCTGGTCGAGGTCGCGATCCACACCCTTCACGATAGTGGGGTTGCCGATCGAACCATCTTTTTCTACCACGAATTTCACTACCACGCGACCCGAGATACCGTTCTGCTGAGCAGATTCGGGATAGCGGATATTGTTGGAGAGCCACTTCATCATGGCTGCTGCACCACCGGGGAATTCAGCGGGCTGCTCTACAGCCACGAAGATTTTCTCCGGTTCGTGCTTCTCAACCACGGGTTCGGGTTCTACGACTACTACCTGCTCCACGACGGCTTTGAATTTATCGGCGTCGTCGGCACCCTCCTGGTTGACCACGCCGCGGGCGGTGTTGTCTTCCTTCTGGGTTTCCATGTCGAGCACCTCATTCTTCACCTGGTCGGCATCGACGATGGCGATCTGGGTTACCTGCACGGTGGCGAGCACCTCTTCAGGCACCTGGGGGATTTCCATCTCCATCTTCTGCTGCTCGGGTTCCTCCTCTTCGGGAGTCTCCTCATCAGCGATGGATTCGATTTCTAGAGCCTGCATTTTCTCACGCTCCTCGATGAGAGCGAGACGATCCTGCTCGGCTTTATAATCGGAATACTTCGAGTAGCAGATCACGAGAGCGATCACTACCACGAGTCCGAACAGCGCATAGAGAGCGGCGAGGTTGTGACGCTTGTCGCTGTTTTTGCGGAGCTGATAAGCGCCGAACTCCTGGTTTTTATCGGCAAAGACTATATCGCGCCATTCTTTTGATGTCAGATCTACATTTTTAGCCATTTTGATTTCTGGTTTAAAGGATTAATAAATCTAACATTACTCATTATGGTGTTTACGATAGTCATCGAGCATCACGAGGTCGACATCAGTGATGTTGTCGATCTGATACTTCGAGATCGAGTTGATCTGCATCTCGTCGAGGATATCCACAAGGCCACGGTAGGAGGCTTCGGGAGTCGACTTGATGATGATCACCGGCTTCTTGAGGTTTTCATCCTTACGCACTTTAGAGGCGGCTTCATTATATTTAGCCATAGCCTCTTCGCGCTCAGCCTTAGTCTCGAGCGAGCCGAACTTGCCATCGGCAAGATCCTTCTTGAGAGCAGTCACTTTCTCAAGCACCTCCTTATTACGCTTCTGAATGATTTCGCGGATACCACGGGCTTTGTGGTCGCCCACGGAATTCACCTCATCGCTCAGGAGCTCGGATTTCTGGATGTTGTTGTTCTCAGAGATTACAGCGCCGCCGGGTCCGAAGATACCGGCATCGCCACCGGGCTTGCCGTCGTAATAATAGATTTCATTGACCACATTGCCGTTCACTGAGTCTACCACGAGAGTACCTGCTGTGGGGCCGGGCTTCTTTTTGGCGTCGATAATGATTGTGATTGCGTCGTCGGCCGAGGCCTGCGACATGTTCTCCTCATTTTGCACCTTTTCATTGGTAGGAAGCGCGATGGTCAGAGTCTGGGACTTGATCATGGTCGTACAGAGCATGAAGAATGTGATAAGCAGCATGTTCATGTCGACCATCGGAGTGAAGTCCACGCGGATCTGCATTTTTTTCTGGTGACCTTTCTTTCCGCTGTCACCACCTGATTGCTGAACTTCTGCCATTTTATTCGTCTCCTGCCTTTAGTGCGGTCAATAGTGTAAACTTGTTCTGTTTGATGGTCTGGAGGTTGTCCATCACCATGTGGATGATTTCGAAGCTGGTGTTCTGGTCAGCCTTGATAGCCACGCCTGCGCCATCTTTCATGGCTTGCTTGAGGTTCTCGTTTTCGGTCTGACGAGCAGCTTTGATCCACATCTGGAACTCGTTGAGATTCTCATCCGAGTTCTCGGCAGCGATAGGTATACCGGTCTTGTGGTTTGGATTGGGATCCTCACCGGCCAGCCACTGGTCCATCTTGGTGAGACCTTCGGGTTCGTCGGCCAGCGAGAGGAATTCTCCCATCTGGCTGAGTGGCACACCGAAAGCACCGAGCTTGCTGAATGCCTGCTTCTGCTGAGCGTTGAAGCTCACAGGGTTCTTCTTATGCGATTCGTTGTAGATTTCGGCCACTTTGTCGAGCAGCTCCACGCGCATTTTGGCGTTTGACCAGTTGGTGGAGGTGTCGTTGTTCATTGTGAGCCAAATCTGGCCTTTCGGGCTTACCAGGACCTGCACCACATTGGTCTCCTGCACCTTTTCGGTCGAAACCGAAGCGGGGGTGATAACTGTGGTAGGTTCCTTGGAAAGGAAAGTTGAAGTCAACATGAAGAAGGTAAGCAGCAGCACGGTCACGTCACTCATCGCCGTCATGTCGATGAATGTGCTCTTTCTTGCTATTTTTACTCTTCCCATATTAGCTATTAACTTTTATCGGTTGGTTTGAAAGTTGGGTTGTAATAACAAACTCTGCTGTTGCATCATAAATCCGAAGTGTATCGGATTAGTGAGTTGCAGCGAAAGTAGCTACGATAGAGAAACCGATTTCGTCGATAGCGTAGGTGAGGTTGTCGATCTTGTTGGTGAAGAAGTTGTAGGAGATAACTGCGAATGCACCGGTTGCGATACCGAATGCAGTGTTCACAAGTGCCTCAGAGATACCGGTGGAGAGCTCAGTTGAGTCGGGCGAACCGGAAGATGCAAGAGCCTGGAAAGATTTGATCATACCCATTACAGTACCGAGAAGACCTACGAGAGTACCGAGAGTAGTCAGAGTAGCGATGATGGGGAGGTTCTGCGACAGAGAGGGCATCTCAAGAGCTGTGGCCTCTTCTACCTCGTTGCGGAGAGTAGTAAGCTTCTGCTCCTTGGAGAGGGTAGTGTTGGCGTCCATCTCTTTGTACTTCACCAGAGTGTTGTAGACTACAGATGCTACCGAACCCTTCTGCTGCTTGCAGCGCTGCATAGCGGCGTCGATCTTGTTGGCAGCGAGGTCAGCCTTCACGGCAGCCACAAACTTGGTAGTGTTGCCCTTGCCGGAAGCAGAGCTGATAGCGATCCAGCGCTCGATCGAGAGCACGATAACTGTGAGAAGAAGAGTCATCAGGATAGGCACGATAAAGCCGCCCTTGTAGACTGTGCCGGCGAGGTTGAGGGGATGTCCGTCGGTTGTGCCGCCCTCGAAGTTGCCACCGTAACCCATGCCGAAGAGGAAGATGCAGATAGCTGCGGCGCAGCATACCAGAATCACGATGAAGGCATTGCGGATGCCGCGTACCTGTGAGATTTTCTCCTCTTTCTTTACACGTGCTGCCATGGAGGGAGCGGGTGCAGCGGGCTTAACCGTTGCCTTGGGATCTTTAGATTCCATACTGATTAGTTTGTTTGTAGTTGTTAGAATTATATTGTTGTTGTCGATTTCGGGTTTTGCCGAGTAGCTGACGTTTAGTGGATGCAAATTTACAACAATATTTCAATTTTGCAAAGAGTTGCTTTGCAAAAAAATGTTGGAAAGAAGTCGCCGTTACCTAATTGATATAAAATTAGATATAAATGTGTTGTGCAGATATGTTGTACAACATATTTTCGGCGACTTCTTTTCAGATTTACATCCCTTTACAGGCGTAGGTGTAGTGAAACTCGGCTTGAAAAGGTGTATTTGCTATGCCTTCTCTTGGCTATGACAGATTATTCGCCTCGCACGGCTGCGATGCCGGGGAGCACTTTACCCTCGATGGCCTCGAGCAGGGCGCCGCCGCCGGTGGATACGTAGCTTACGGAGTCGGCACAGCCGAACTTGTTTACGCAAGCCACAGAGTCGCCGCCACCTACGAGCGAGAATGCGCCATTGTCGGTGGCCTCTACGATAGCGTCGGCGATAGCTTTTGAGCCGGTGGTGAAGTTGTCGAATTCAAATACTCCGGCCGGGCCGTTCCAGAGGATGGTCTTGGCGGGGAGGATTGCCTCGCGGAATGACTTGATGCTTTCAGGACCTGCATCGAGGCCTTCCCAGCCCTCGGGGATATTCATTACGGAGCAGATCTGAGTGTTGGCATCGTTGGAGAATGCGTCGGCTGCCACACAGTCAGTGCCGAGCACGAGATTCACACCCTTCTCTTTTGCCATCTTCATGATGTCGAGAGCGAGCTGGAGCTTGTCGTCCTCACAGATTGAGTCGCCCACTTTGCCGCCCATTGCTTTGGCAAATGTGTAGGTCATGCCGCCGCAGAGGATGAGATTGTCGACCTTGTCCATCAGATTCTCGATGATACCGATCTTGGTGGATACTTTCGAGCCGCCCATGATAGCAGTGAAGGGGCGCTTGATGTCTTTGAGAATATTGTCGACGGCCTGAACCTCCTTCTCCATCAGGAAGCCGAGCATCTTGCTGTCGGCGTCGAAATAGTCGGCGATCACGGCTGTGGATGCGTGCTTGCGGTGGGCTGTGCCGAAGGCGTCGTTCACATATACGTCGGCATAGCTTGCCAGAGTCTTGGAGAATTCCTTCTGGCTCTCCTTCATGGCCTTCTTGGCGTCGTCATATCCGGCATCGGTCTTCTCGATACCTACGGGCTTACCCTCCTCTTCGGGGTAGAAACGGAGGTTCTCGAGCAGGAGCACCTCACCGGGCTTGAGCTCCTTGGCGGCCTCGGCGCCCTTCATGCAGTCGGGCACGAATTTCACATCGGTGCCGAGAGCCTTTGCCACGTCCTCGCGGATCTGGCTGAGAGAGAATTTGGGGTTCACTTTACCTTTGGGCTTACCCATGTGGCTCATCAGAATGAGGCTGCCACCGTCGGCAAGGATTTTCTTGAGGGTGGGGAGGGCACCGCGGATACGGGTGTCGTCGGTCACATGACCGTTTTCATCGAGGGGTACGTTGAAGTCAACGCGTACGATTGCCTTTTTGCCGGCAAAATTGTAATTTTCGATGTTTGCCATTTTGCTGTAATATTTTTTAGTAGTTGTGTTTTTCTTAAGGGTTATACATGGAGAGGTGTACCTTGAGAAGTTTGTAAGTGTTCGATTGAAACAATCGGGGCGCTTTACCCTGCAAAGATAATTAATTTTGTTGAGATATGTCGTAAAAAAGTAGTAAATTTGGGGTATGGAAATGAAAGAAATTGCAAAACTGTGTGAAAATTGCTTTGGGAGTGTTCCGAAGCAGATTGTGCGTCTGGCCGGGGCGGGTTCGGCGAGGCGGTATTACCGTGTGGCCTTCGGGGATGGTGCGGGGGGCGCAATTCCGGGCGAAGTGATTGCTACTGTGGGTGATGATGTGAGGGAGAATGAGGTGTTTTGTGCTTTGGCCGGGGTGTTTGGTCGTAAGGCACAGGAGTGCCGACGTTTCCGGGTGCCGCAGATTTTTGCTATTGATGGCGGGGAGCGGCGCTGCTATCTTCAGGAGAGTTTCGGCAGCTGCTCCTTATTTGATATGATAAAGTGTAAGGGGGCCGATTCGCCCGAAGTGGAGAATGCGGTGAAGAGTGCTCTCGACGGACTGCTCGAGATACAGTCGGTGGCACCGGCGGACTGGGAGGATGTGGCCGGATGCCGCCCCTTTGGAGAGCGACGGGTGAGATGGGATCTGAATTACTTTAAATATGCATTTATCAAGCCCTGCGGCATAATGCACGATGAGGAGCGGCTGGAGGATGATTTCGAACGGATGGCAGCCGCAATATGTGACTATCCGAAAGAGGTGGATGGGTTTATGTATCGTGATTTCCAGAGCCGCAATGTGATGTGGGAGGATGGTAAGGCTCCGGGATTTATTGATTTTCAGGGGGGTATGCGGGGACCTGGTATCTATGATGCGGTGTCGATGCTCTGGCAGGCCAAGGCCGGATTCGGTGATGGTTTCCGCCGCAGGATGATGGATTATTATCTGGAGGGGTTGTCGCGAAGGTCGGGGTTGCCGTTGGCGCAGCTTCAGCGACTTGTGGATGGATTTGTGTTGCTGCGCACACTGCAGGTGCTCGGGGCCTATGGCTTCCGTGGCCTGATAGAGAAGAAGGCTCATTTTATAGAGAGCATCCCTCCGGCGCTGGCTAATCTGCGAAGTCAGTTGGATAGGGGGGTGCTGCATGAATGGCCCGAGCTGGAGCGATGCTGCCGCGAGGCGGTGGAGATGGAGTGCTTTCGCCCGAAGCCGGAGGCAGGGCTGACCATAGAGGTGTGGAGTTTCTCATTCAAAAAAGGGTATCCGGAAAATATGACGGGCAATGGGGGTGGCTTCGTGTTTGACTGTCGCGGCATGCACAATCCCGGCCGCTACGACGAATACAAACCCCTCACCGGACTCGACCTCCCCGTGCGCGACTTTCTTGAATCGCGTGGTGAGACCGAGGTGTTTCTCAATCATGCAGCCGGGATGGTGTATCCGGCTATCGAGGCGTATATGCGTCGCGGATTCACCCACCTGCAGGTTGCCTTCGGCTGCACAGGCGGGCGGCACAGGTCGGTGTATTGCGCCGATGTGCTATCATCGCGCATTCATGAGGCGTTTCCCGGTGCCCGGGTGAGAGTGATACACCGCGAACAGGGATTAGACAAAATATTGTAATCACGTATGAGGGCATTTATATTGGCGGCCGGACTTGGCACACGTCTGCGCCCCTTCACACTGGAGCATCCCAAGGCGCTCGTGCCGGTGGGTGGTGTGCCGATGCTGGAGCGTGTCATGCTCCGGTTGCGCAGCGAGGGTTTTGATTCGGTGGTGATCAATGTGCATCATTTTGCCGGGCAGATTGAGGAGTTTCTGCGCGCAAATGAGAATTTCGGTATGGATGTGGCTATCAGCGACGAACGAGCCCAACTTCTCGACACCGGCGGCGCACTGCTACATGCCATGCCGCTGCTGATCGACCGGCCCGACGAACCGGTGCTCGTGCATAATGTGGATATCCTCTCCGATGCGCCGCTGCGTGAGGTATGGCAGTCGCATCGCCAATCCGGGGCGATGGCCACACTCATAGTGAGTCCTCGCGACTCCTCGCGTCGTCTGGGCTTCGGGAGCGATGGTGAATTGCATGGCTGGGTGAATCTGGCGGATGGCGCCACGCGTCCATCGGGCTATGATCCTCTCAGAGAGGCTGACAGGCTCTTGGCCTTCAGCGGCATACATGTGATCACACCTCGCGCCATGCTCGCCGAGATGGAGCGGCAGGGTAGAGAAGGGGCCTTCTCGGTGATCGACTTCTATCTTAAGGCTATAGATGTGGCTAAGGTGAAGAGTTATGAATCAGAAGCACTGCGACTCATCGACATAGGAAAGCCTGCGACATTGGCGCAGGCTGAATCCTTTTTTGACTTACATTAAAGATGGCGCACCTGACTGGCTCGATTCACGTTGAACTGGCATATACAGCCGATGATGAGTGCTACTACGGCAGCTGCTCCCAGCCACCAGTCGGCCGAGACACTCTTCACGAAGCAGGATGTGATCAGCAGCACGAATCCCGCGATGTAGAAAATGATGGACAGTGCTTTCATAATATCAAGATTTAAAGAATAGAATTCTATTTGGTAATATAACGATATGATATGGGCTACGGTTGATGATAAAATGTTAAACCGTAGCCCCAGATTTTTGTGTATGTATTAGTAGGGATATCTGATTTATTGGCTTGCCGAGGGGGGAGGGTGGGTGATGGTGGCTATCCGGGCTCCCGTTCGCTTGCGCTCCGGCGCAGGACCAGGCGGGAACGGGCT
>JAIDKG010000022.1 GCA_029051525.1 Muribaculaceae bacterium | reverse complement strand
TTTTCAATGACATGAAATATTAAAGTGCCCGAAACTTCAGGTACTTAAGAGAGTTATGCGCTTTATGGGACGTTTACTTTCGGTGGTTTATGAGAGGTGTGGGAGCAAATTTGGGGAGAATTGGTGGTTGAAAAATTTGCATATGTCGAAAAAAAGTGGTAATTTTGCCGAGGTTTTTGCGCATGGAGCGTAAAGGCCTTGAAAATAAATCATTTATAATTGATATGAATCGTTACGAAACCGTTTTCATTTTAACTCCCGTTTTGTCTGACGAACAGATGAAGGAAGCGGTTGGCAAGTTCACCGGAGTGCTTGAGGCCAACGGTGGCAAGATTGTCAATGTAGAGGAGTGGGGCCTGAAGAAGCTGGCCTATCCGATCCAGAAGAAATCCACAGGCTTCTACTGTCTGGTAGAGTTTGAGGGTGAGTCAACCATCGTGAAGAAGCTCGACACAGCCTTCCGTCGCGATGAGCGTGTGATTCGCTTCCTGACCTTCCGTCTCGACAAGTATGCAGCCGAGTATGCTGAGAAGCGTCGCAATCTGAGAGCAAACAAAGCAAGTGAGAAACCTGCCGAGGCAGCAGCCGAGGCTACAGCACAGAACTGATTATGGCAGCCAACAGCGAAATCCGTTACCTTACTCCGTTGTCGGTAGACACGAAGAAGAAGAAATATTGTCGTTTCAAACGCAGCGGCATCAAGTATATCGACTACAAGGATCCCGAGTTCCTGAAGAAATTCCTCAACGAGCAGGGTAAGATCCTTCCCCGTCGCATCACCGGCACAAGCCTGAAATTCCAGCGTCGCGTGGCTCAGGCAGTGAAGCGTGCCCGTCACCTGGCACTTCTGCCCTACGTGACTGACCTGATGAAATAATAGTGCTCACTTCTAACAAACGACATTAAGATGAAAATTATCCTTAAAGAGAATATTCCCGGACTGGGATATAAAGATGATGTGGTGGAAGTGAAGGACGGTTACGGCCGCAACTATCTCATTCCCCAGGGTAAGTGCATCATCGCCTCTGAAGCAGCACTGAAGCAGCTGAAGGAGGACCTCAAGCAGCGTGCCCACAAGATTGCTGCAGCTAAGGCAGAGGCAGAGGCAGCAGCGCAGGCTATCGAGGGTCTGAAGCTCGTGATCACAGCCAAGACAGGTGCCAACGGCACAGTCTACGGTTCGGTAGGTGCAGCTCAGATCGCAGAGGCTCTTGCCAAGCTCGGCCACGAGGTTGACCGCAAGATCATCAGCGTGAAGCAGCCCGTGAAGATGGTGGGTGCTTATGTAGCCACTGTAAAATTCCACAAGGAGGTAGAGACTGAAGTTGCCTTCGAGGTGGTAAGCGAGGACGCTCCCGCAGTTGAGGCTGCCCCCGAGGCAGAGGCTGCAGCTGAGTAATACTCACTCTCTGATACCAGCTCTGAGGCTGTCTGACTCATTCGCTTATACGCATTGCCTTGACTCTCTTTGAGGTAGTCGTGGAGGGTGCTGATTAAGAGGTGATACAGATTGCCGAAGAATAGATACTTTTATCCGGCGCATGATATCGTGTAACAACGGTGTCGATGCGCCGGATTCTTTTATTTCTTATGGGAGTAAGAGCGCGCTCTAAAGTCATTTAGTCCGGGGCAAAGTTTATAGTGCGCGATTGTGTGCGATTGTGCAGTAGTTGAAGAGAGTGTTGAAGAGAGTGGGATGGATTATGGGAAATCCCGAAAAATTTTTGTAAATTTGTGGGTTGAAAATCGTAGAAAATTCAAAACCAGAATATAATGAGATTTAATGTTTCGGGCAAGGCGCTTCAGACGCAGCTTCAGGCAGTGAGCAAAGTAATCAATTCCAAGAATGCGCTCTCTATTCTTGACAACTTTCTGCTTCGTGTGGAGGGCGACACACTGTATATCACCGGTGGTGATCAGGAAAATGTGATGACTGCCGAGGTGGTAATCAATGATGCCGACGGTGAAGGCGAAATCGCCATCCTTGCCAAGCGTCTGCTTGAAGTGGTGAAGGAGGTGAGCAATCAGCCTTTGGTATTCGACATCAATCTCGACACTAAGGAGGTGAAACTCAGCTTTACCAATGGCCAGTTCAACTTCATGGGTATCGATGGCTCGGAGTATCCCCGCAAGAAGAATCATGAAGATGATGCCGTGGAGTTTGCTCTTCCGGCCAATGCTATTGTAGATGGCCTGGAGGGTACACTCTTCGCTGTGAGCAACGACACTATCCGTCCGATCATGACAGGTGTATTTGTGGATATCGAGCCTGAGCGACTCACATTCGTGAGCTCCGATACGCATAAGCTGGTGAAGTTTCAGATCAATAACGTGGCTCCCGGTCTGGAGGGAAATTTCATTCTCCCCGGCAAGGCGGCCAATGTGTTGAAGGGTCTGGTAGATAAAGAGGGCGACCCTGTGAAGATTACCAAAGATTCGAAATCGGCCACTTTCAATTTCGGTACATATTCACTTACCACCCGCCTCATAAAGGGCACATACCCCAACTATAAGCGAGTATTCCCGAAGGATAATCCGTTCCGTCTGGTAGTGGGGCGCGAGCCGCTGCTGAATGCAGTGCGCCGTGTGGCACTTTTTGCCAGCAAGGCATCGAATCTGATCCGCTTCTCGATCGAGGCTACTGAAATCCAGATGGGTGGTCAGGATCTCGACTACTCGACATCGGCCGAAGAGCGTGTGGATTGCGACTACAAGGGTAATCCCATGACCATCGGATTCAATTCCACATATATGGTAGAGGTGCTCTCCAATATCAAAGGTGATGATGTGGAGATTCAGCTTGCCGATCCGGCGCGTCCCGGTCTCTTCAGTCCGCTTGAGCAGCAGGAAGGTGTGGAAGTAGTGATGCTCCAGATGCCGATGCAGGTAATCGAATAAGAATGATATCCGATAAGCCCCCCGCATTAACATTTTTTTTGTGGGAAGGGGTCAAAGAGCGCGTCCCGATAAATCAGAGGTAGATTGGTAATACCGTGAGACAGATCGGGGCGGGTTGACGCAAAGTAAACAGACTACCAAAATAAATCTATAGGGAGCTATGAAATTGAATCTAAGCCGTCCGCTCGTGGTATTTGACCTCGAGACCACCGGCACCAACATAGTGCGTGACCGGATCGTGGAGATCAGCGCGGTGAAACTAATGCCTGATGGCACCCGCATTGAGAAGACCAAGCGATTGAACCCCGAGATGCATATTCCGGAGGAGGCCACGGCAGTGCATCATATCACAGATGAGATGGTGGCCGACGAGCCCACATTCCGTCAGGTGTCGAAGGCTCTGAATGCCTTCTTCGAGGGTTGCGATGTGGCTGGCTTCAACAGCAATAAGTTTGATGTGCCTCTGCTCGTGGAGGAATTTGCCCGCGCCGGGATTAATTTTGATGTGAGCGGGCGGCGATTTATTGATGTGCAGAATATCTTCCACAAGATGGAGCAGCGCACACTGGTGGCTGCCTATAAATTCTATTGCGGCAAGACGCTCGACGGGGCTCATTCGGCTAATGCCGATACTCTGGCCACTCTCGAAGTGCTCGAGAGCCAGGTGGAGCGCTATCCCGAGCTGGAGAATGATGTGGATTTCCTCAGTGACTTCTCCTCCGGAGGACGCTCGCTCGATCTGGCGGCGCGTATAGTGCTCAATGATGATGATGTGCCGGTATTCAACTTCGGCAAGCACAAGGGACGCAGCGTAGAGGATGTGCTTCGCAAAGAGCCATCCTTCTTCGGCTGGGTGATGCAGGGTGAATTTCCGAAAAACACCAAGGATGTGCTCACGCGCCTGCGCTACGAGTATATGAATAAAAACAAGTAAGTTACGAAATACATGTCGCTGAAAGGGAAACACATAGTGCTGGGGATATCCGGAGGAATCGCAGCCTATAAATCGGCTTATCTGCTCCGGTTGCTCATCAAGAAAGGGGCAGAGGTGCAGGTGGTGATCACCCCCAACGGGAAAGAATTCATCACGCCTGCCACACTTGCTGCTTTGAGCGGCAAACCGGTGGTTAGCGAGTTTTTTGCCGCCAATACAGGGGAGTGGCACTCTCACGTAGACCTCGGTCTATGGGCCGATCTGATGATTGTGGCCCCCGCCACTGCCTCCACAATAGGTAAAATGGCCAACGGAATAGCCGACAATATGCTCATCACTACCTATCTATCAGCCAAAGAGCAGGTGATGGTGGCCCCGGCTATGGACCTCGACATGTGGGCTCATCCCTCCACGCAGCGCAATGTGGCCACTCTGCGCCGGGACGGGGTGATAATCGTGGAGCCGCAGAGCGGTTTCCTGGCATCCGGTCTCACCGGCAAGGGGAGAATGGAGGAACCCGAGCGTATCGTGGAGGAGGCCGAGAGATATTTCGCCTCCCTTGAATCGGCGCAGACCATGAAAGGGATGAAGGTGCTCATCAGTGCCGGGCCAACATACGAAAACATTGATCCGGTGCGTTTTATCGGTAATTATTCTTCAGGGAAAATGGGTTTCGCCATTGCCAACGAGTGCAAGCGTCGCGGAGCCGAGGTCACAATGGTGGCAGGTCCGGTGGATCCGCGCCTTGAATTGGCTGCGGGTGTGACGCGTGTGAATGTGCGCAGTGCGCGAGAGATGCTTCAAGCCATGCAACAGGAATTTGCGGATTGCAATGTGGCTGTATTGGCAGCCGCCGTAGCCGACTATGCCCCTGCCGATGCACTCGACCACAAAATCAAGCGCGAAGAGCGAGGTGATTTTGCTCTGCATCTTGTGAAAAATCCCGACATCGCAGCCACTCTTGGCGCGGAGAAGGGTGACCGCAAGCTTGTGGGCTTTGCCCTCGAGACCGACAATGAATCGGTGAATGCGATGCACAAGATGGAGCGCAAAAACCTCGACATGATAGTGCTCAACTCCCTGCGCGACTCAGGAGCCGGGATGATGACCGACACCAACAAGGTGACGATCTTCTTTGCCGATGGTGTGCAAAAGGAGTACCCACTGAAGGATAAGAAAGAGGTGGCGGCCGATATCGCCGACTCAATCTCACAGCTCTTTGTATCACGCTGATAAAGAGCTTGTCTAAACTTATTTGCGAATATTAAATTTTTTAAAAAGATGTCAAAACATTTCTTAAAAGAAATAGGGTGTTCAGTTTGATGTTCCCACTTTCATGCTCTGTTCTTATTGATAATATCTTATATATTAGTAAAATAGCATCATAAAACTGACATATTTTTGAAT
>JAIDKG010000021.1 GCA_029051525.1 Muribaculaceae bacterium | reverse complement strand
CTCCTTACAGCAAGTGACAAAATCCACTCCAAGGCTGCGACCCCTACGGCCCCGAAATTTTAAGGAACGCGCTCTTACTATCGAGGGCCTGTGGCTACATGCCATCTCCCTCATGATTCTCCCCCACCCCTCGCAAATTATTGGAATATGACTGATACAAACCGCCAATACCTTTTTCAGGCACTCCGACACCTCGAATATTACGATATAGCCAGCGCTATGCCGCTGCTCCGACAATATGCCGCTGCCACCCGCAACGGCCAACTGCTCGACACCCTCCAGCAGATCGAACAGAGCTTCACATATCTCCTGAAATATCTGGCCGATGGTGCGGCCGACCCGGGTCGCGGCCAACTCTTCATCCGGCTACACAGGCAGCTCTCAGCCATCACCTCCAATCTTATTCAGGACACTAAGGGGGAGGAAGCCTCTACCCTGTTTGATGCCGCGCTCCGCTCTTCGCGCTATAGCAATCTCAATTTCGCCGAGGTATTGGGACGCTTCATTTCGGCCGATGCCGCCCTGCAGCTTATGGAGGTCTACGAGCCCGACGGACGAGTGCGTGAAGAAGCCAAACAGCTCCTCAACGAGAAGGACCGCGCTATGAAGGATATCTTCAATTGCGTCTGGACAATCCGGGCCGGAGATGATTCGCAACTCAAATCGATCGTAAATGTGGCCACTGATGCCGATATCTCATACGGTCTGCGCAACCTCATTGTGAGCGCTATGATTCTATCCATCCAGGAGTGCTACGATTCGCAACGCTTCTCGGCCCTTATCGACATTGAGCAGCGCACCACCGATGGTCGCATCCGCGCCCATGCTCTGGTGGGAATCATCATCCTGCTTGCCAAGTATAAAAAAGAGGCGGAGGGGGATTACACCATGAAAGCCAAATTTGACAAATGGCTCGAAAACCCCGACACTGAGCAACACCTCCACGATGCCGCCTTCGTAATCGTGAAGACACGCGGCAGCGCTCGCATGGCGGAGCGGGTGAAAAATGAAATCCTCCCCGGACTCACCGATATCGGCAAGGATATCCTGAAGAATGTGAAAATTGACTCACCCGAAATCTCTCTTGAGGAGTTGCAGGAGAATCCGGAGTGGGAACGAATCATGCAGTCATCGGGCTTCGACAAAAGAATACGCCGACTCAACGATATGCAGAAGAAGGGGGCCGATATGATGGTGCCCATGTATGCCCAGATGGCCTCCAATTTCTATTTCAAAGATATCGACCGCTGGTTTCGCTCTTTTGAAATCTGGGAGGCAGCCCGTATCGGCCTCACTCGCAACCTGACGGAGATTCTGGCGCAGATGCCGCAGACTCCTATGATGTGCGACACCGATAAGTATATACTCCTCCTCAATCTGTCGCATATGCCCTCTCAGGCCCGCGATATGCTCACCGCCTCGTTCAAGGCGGGCGAGGAGGAGATCAAAGCTGAATATGATGAGCTTAGCCTACACACTCCCGAGCCCGACTTCGAGATGGAACTCACCAACTATACCAAGGTGCTCTTCCGATTCTTCACCTATTTCCGGCTGCATAAGGAGTTTACGAATCCCTTCGAAGAAGCGCTCGACTTTACTTCTCTCCCTTATATAGGTATGCTGTTAGGCGATGAGGATCTGCTGCAGACCATCGGTGAGTCATATTTCCATCAGGGCTATTACTCTGATGCAGCCCGTATTTACTTTGCGCTCTGCGAAAGCGAGGAACTCCCCTCCCCCGTGATGCTCCAGAAACTCGGATATTGTTATGAGAAAGATGAGAACTATGACAATGCTCTCGAGACATACCTCCGCGCCGACTCTTTGGGCGATGGCAAAGACCGCTGGCTACTGACGCGTATCAAAGAAATGGCTGTGCAATGCCACGACAACCTCCTCTACGCTGATACCCTCGACCGACTCCTCCAACTCGACAAGGACGACCTCCCATCCCTCCGCGCATGGCTCGAATCGAAGCTCCGTATCACCGCCACTGAAGAGGGAGTGGATGACGAGGAGATTTGGGCAAAAGTGAAAAACCGGTTAGGCCGACTGAAATATATGGCTCCCGATGATACCCTCACCAATACATTGGATGCCTTATATCAGTTCCGCGCCGGCCATTACCCGGAGGTAATCGAGATTCTCTCACCGCGCCGCAGCGAGATGGAACTTCTGCTCGGAGCCTCAGCCCTCGGCAATAACTCCGGCGAAATTTTCAGCTCCCCCTCCGACCACAATGCGATATGCAGTGATATGGTGATTATGGCGAGTGCCTATGCCGCCCTCGAGCAATACGACGAAGCTGTAGCCGTGCTACACGGCATCATCACCCTTCATTCCTCGCTATATAATTATAATCGACTCTATGCCGATCTTCAAACATATTGGAATCAATCCCCCCTCCTATCCGACCGATTCATAATGATCCCCATGCTAATCCAAGCCGCCGCTCCCCTCTAGAGTCTCTTATACACCACTCCGCGCCCCCGAGACCGG
>JAIDKG010000020.1:674-68807 GCA_029051525.1 Muribaculaceae bacterium | reverse complement strand
TCCCCGAACCCCCGGCCGCCCCGGAGGAGGATCAGCCCGACGAGGAGGAGGAGAATCTCACCCCCTCCGGTCCCGTTGTAGTGCAGGGCGACCTCTTCGATTTCGACAATATGGCCGATGACACTGCCTCCACTGATGAGACTGATGAGACTGCCGCGCCCTCCGGCACACCCTCCTCGGCCGACTCTGAGCCCACTACCACATGATTATGCCTCACTTCCCTCACATAAGTCGCCTGAATGGCTCTCTGTGCGCCATCCCGCTTGCGGCCGCACTAATGGCTGCCGCTGCGCTCCCCGCCCAAGGGGAATGCCACCATCATGCGCCCCATTGCTGCAATGAGCCGCAAGTCATCGAGGTGGCCGATCTGCCACGTCCTGTCACCGGCAATTATGCTCTTGAGATAGGCCGGAGGTCGGCTGTCTCCACCTATCTCGGTCCGGTAGCTTATGCCGGAACCGTGTACGGCGCTTCAGGTCGATGGTCGAAGTGCATGCCGTTTGCTCCGCAAAGGGCCATGATGGAGTTTGAAGCAAGGGTGGAGGGGGGTCTGTCGCTGCTTAATCCGCGCCAGAATTCCTCTATGCAGTCGATCGATGCCGAATTTGCCTGGAATATGCGTGCATGGTGGCGATTGCCCGGTGGATTCGCTCTCTCTGTGGGTGGCGGCCCGGAAATCGGCGCCGGGGCGCTGGCTCTGCTGAAAAACAGCAACAACCCGGTGAGCGTCAATGTAGCCGGTGCTCTGGCGGCAGCCGCCTCGGCTTCATGGCAACATACCTTCGGCCGACTCCCCGTAGTGGCTACTCTCAATCTCCGCTCCCCTCTGCTGGGCATATTCTATATGCCGGGCTATGGCGAGACTTACTATGAGATGTATCTCGGAAATCATAGCGGCCTGGTGCATTGCGGATGGCCGGGAAATCACCGCAAACTCGCCATGCATCTCAATCTCCGACTCGATCTTGGGCGCACAGCCATGGAAGTGGGCTACCGACTTGACTGGCAACGCAATTCGGCCAATCATCTCGTGATGCGCACCCTTACCAATGCCTTCACCATCGGTGTGATACCGGGCGGCTTGGGTCTGAAACGCCCCTCGCCTCAGGTGCGTCCCTTCTGATCCCGCCCTACTGAATTATCATCATCCACCCTCACTCATACCCTCCTCCACCCTACTGCAATGACCACCCCTCAGCATAGATCTTCAGGCGCTGACTCGGCCTCTGCAAGCCGCCGCGCACTCAAGCCATTGCTCTCCATATCGGCAATGGCCGCTCTCGCGCTCCCGCTCCTTCTCACCACTACCGGATGCACCGACGATATCGCCTATCCCGATGATATCCATGGCAATTTCGACGCACTCGTAGAGATAATCGACACCCGCTACTGCTTCCTGCGCGAAAAGGATATCGACTGGCAGGAGGTGAGCGCATCATATCGCGCCCTGATCACCGATGAGACAAATGAATATCAACTCTTCGCCATCTGCGCGGCAATGCTCGACCGCCTGGAGGATGGGCATGTGAATCTTACATCCCGCTTCACAACGAGCTATTTCCGGGAATGGTGGACCGACTATCCGCAAGACTTCGACCTGCGCACTCTCCAGGAGGATTACCTCGAATTCAAATATCTCTCCACCTCGGGGATGATTTATTATCTCTTCCCGGAAAATATCGGTTATGTGTATTATCCTTCGTTCTCCACCACAGTCAGCGAATTGGCACTCGATTATGTGTTGGCCGGGCTCAGCGATTCCGACGCGCTGATTATAGATATCCGCGACAACGGTGGGGGCGTGCTCACCAATATCGATACATTAGTAGGGCGATTCATCGACCATGAGATACCGGGAGGCTCAATCTCACATAAGACCGGACCGGGCCACGATGATTTCTCCGAGCCCTACCCCTTCACCTACAAGCCGGCCCCCGACTATCGCATCAAATATCTTGAGCGACCGATTGTGCTCCTCACCAACCGATCCTGCTATAGCGCCGCCAATGCATTTGCAGCCGTGATGAAGAGTCTGCCGAATGTCACCATTATCGGCGCCCGCACCGGCGGTGGGGGCGGTCTCCCCTGGACCTCCGAACTGCCCAATGGCTGGAGCATACGCTTCTCAGCCTCACCTCTCTACGGTCCGGACGGTGAAATCACAGAATTCGGCATCGACCCCTCTCCGGGGTTTGAATGTCACTCGCCGGCCGAGGAGCTCGCCCGCGGCTACGACAATATCCTCAGCACGGCCCTCGACTACCTCACCTCCCTCCCCAAATCGCCCAAAATCTAAGATATGAGAATTGTGTTACAGCGCGTGAGCAACGCAGCAGTGGAAATCGAAGGGCGCCTGTTCAGCAGCATCGGGCGCGGATTGCTAATCCTGGTGGGGGTGGCCGATGGCGACACCGAGGCCGATGTGGAATGGCTCGCCGCCAAGACAGCCGCTTTGCGCATCTTCCCTGATGAGGCCGGGGTAATGAATAGATCGCTGGTCGATGTGGAGGGGGAGGCGCTCGCAGTGAGCCAGTTCACTCTCAATGCTTCCACCCGCAAGGGGAATCGGCCGAGCTATATCCATGCGGCAGGACATGACCTGGCCATTCCGCTCTACCAACTCTATTGCACCCGACTCAGCCAACTGCTCGGCACCCCTGTGGCCACGGGCCAATTCGGCGCCGATATGAAGGTGTCGCTCACCAACGATGGTCCGGTGACTATCATCATCGATTCGCGCCTCCGCGAGTGAGCAATACCCATCAGTAATAACGACTATCAGCCCCCTTCCCGCTATTCTGCGGAAAGGGGGCTGATAGTCGGGCGCCCACATATCAAAGTGCGCGTTACTTAGTGCGCGTTACTTAAAATTTCGGGGTCGCAGGTCAGAACATATCAAAGGTTGTGGATGTGACCTGAAATTCGGTGCGACGGTTTATCTGGTCGGCCACCTCCTGCTGCTCGGGGTCGAGACTTTCGATGTAGGCCTCGTCGAGCACCACACCCTCCTCAAATTGGGGATATTCTTTGTTGATGCGTTTGGTCACCTTCTTGGGGCTGCTCTCTCCGTAGCCTTTCCAGGTGAGGCGGCGCGGGTCGACACCTACCGATATGAGGTAATCCACCACGCTTTTGGCCCGCCGGTCGGAAAGGCGGTCGTTGTAGGCATCGGAGCCATGACGATCTGTATGGCTCGACATCTCGATCGTGACGTTGGGATTGTCGGAGAGCATGCGTGCCATCTCATCGAGAGCCTCTTTCGATTCGGGGCGAAGTGTGGCTTTGTCGAAGTCATAGAAGATATTCTCCACAACCTGCGGTTTATGGATTGCGGCCAATATGAAGTCTACCCCATATTCGGCATCCTCCTCGGCCATATCGGATTCAAATTCCTGTTTTACATTCAAATATCCCTCGGCTCCGGCCATCATCACATACTTCACACCTCGCTCCAGCCGGAAATGAAAGGAGCCGTCGTCGCGAGCCACCTCCTTCTGGTTCGAACCGTCGTCGCCCACGATGCGTATCACGGCATTCGGCACCGGTTCGTCATCCTTGTCGACCACCCAGCCGGAGATGCTGATCTTGAGCTCGGGAAGCTCGAAGGAGTAGATATGGTCGTAGCCTTTGCCATCACCACGGTTGGAGGAAAAGAAACCGCTCTCACCCTCACCGAAGGTTATGCCGAAATCATCGCCGGGGGAATTCATGGGGAGCCCCATATTCTCCACGCTCCAGAATTCGCGGGTGGCGTTCTGCCGGGCCACAAAGAGGTCGAGTGCCCCGAAACCGGGATGACCGTCGGATGAGAAATACATCGTAGAGTCATTGCGCATATAAGGAAACATCTCATCGCCGGGCGTATTGATCTGCGGCCCGAGATTCTCCAGGCTACCCACCCGGTCAAGCAGGTTGATGCGCCATATATCTTTGCCGCCATAACCTCCGGGCATATCGGATGAGAAGTAGAGATAGCGGCCATCGGGCGACACTGCGGGATGCCCCATAGCGGAGATTGTGTCGTTGATGATCTCAAATTTCACCGGGGCACTCCATGTGGCGTCGGAGCGCTTGGAGGTGTAGATCTCTACCGATGTGCTTGAGGCCGGCGAGCGGCGAGCCATCGTGAGATACATAGTCTGGCCGTCGGGTGAGAAGGCCACGATTCCCTCATCCATCTCGGAGTTGAGTTCACCCTCCACCGGTTCGGGGCGCTGCCACTGTCCGCGTTCATCCTTCTTGCTCACCCAGATATCGCTCTTCTTCATACCGGTGATTTCGGAGCGGTTGTCGCCGGTCACCTTCTCGTTGGTGGTGGTAAAATAAAGTTGGTCGAGGCTCTTGTCGAGATACATCGGACAGAAGTCGGCTCTGCGGCTGTTGAAAATCTTTGCATTCTTGACCACATATCGGGTCTTGGGCTGCTTTTTGGCCGCCTCGGCACGCATCGCCCCCTTCAGACCCTCTTTGGCCAGCAGATTATCGGGCTGCCACTCGAGGAATGTGCGATAAGCCTGCATGGCCTGGGCATACTTCCCTTCGGCCTGAAGTTCGCGCCCCAGCCAATAGTATACCATCGAGTCGGGATATTCATAGCGCACGGCATTCTGATAGGCCGCCGCCGAGCGCGAAGCCTGATTGAGCTTGCGCAGACAAGTGGCCATCTTATAAGCCACCTCGCCGCGCAGCGGACGCTCCTCGCGCTTGGTGAGACGGTTGTAGATCTTGCGGTAGCTCTTGGCGGCATCATTGTATTCGCCACGCTCCATCTGCTCGTCGGCATCTTTGAGTTTAACACTCTTGCAGCCTCCCGCCGTGAGAATCACACCGAGAGCCAGAAGTATATATATCAGGTGTCTGCACTTCATGATGATGGTGATTTTGACTGTGTGCGCCGGGTGGATAGTTCATGTAGGCCCACATTGAATCTCTTAATTAACGCTTGCCATATATATTAAAGTATAGAATGACCGTTTAAAGAATAATATGAGCAAGATTATCCCATTTCTGCGCTCTCTGCGCCGACACAACGACCGCCAATGGTTTGCCGAGCATAAGGATGACTATCTCGCGGTGCGCGAGGAGGTCGACCTTCTCGCCTCGCATCTCATCATGCTTGTGGGGGAACTGGAGCCGGATGCTCTCCTGATGCGCCCGGCCGATGTGACCTACCGCATATACCGCGACACCCGCTTTTCAACCGATAAAACTCCTTATAAGACACATATCGGAATCTTCATCAATCCCCCGCGCGGCAAGAAGTCGTGGCGATATGGCTATTACTTTCACCTCGAGCCGGGCAATTCCTTCATATGCGGTGGAAATATGCCGGCTCCGGGACCGCTGACACGCGCCATCCGCCAGAGCGTCTACGACAATATCGAGGAATACCTCGATATCGTGGAGGATCCCGAGTTCAGCTCCCTCTTCCCCACCGTGGGGTTTGAGCGCCTGAAAGTGGCTCCCCGCGGATTCCCGAAAGACTGGCCCCACATCGACCATCTCAAGACCCGCGATTATGGCACGATGCTCCCCGTGGCCGATGATTTCCTCACATCGCCCGGTCTCGATGAGCGACTGCGCCCCATACTGCGCCAGATGAAGCGACTCAACGACTTTATAAATTACACGGTCGATGAGCATGAGGTGCCGACAGCACCGACCCGATAACTCAATACACTCCTATCCACCCCTATCCACTGCCACACCATGATCGATAACATCCGCACCCAGATGCGCAAAGGACTCCTGGAGCTCTCGGTGCTCCTCATTCTCAGCCGCCAGCGAGCCTACCCATCCGACCTGCTCCGCACGCTCCGCCAGGGGGGAATCGCGGTGGTGGAGGGCACTCTCTATGCTCTCCTCACCCGTCTCCACAAGGAGGGTGCCCTCGACTATGAATGGGAGGAATCCACCATCGGCCCACCCCGCAAATACTACACCCTCACCCCCCATGGGCACCACCTCCTCTCACTCCTGCGCCAAGAATGGCAACGCATTTCAGCATCAATCAACACTTTTATTTAATCTGAATTAAGCCCGTGCGTTTTTTTTTGAGAATTTATTGGAGGAAATATGTGTGGTTTCAAAAAAATGTTTAAATTTGCAAAAACGTAGAGCGGACTTGCCCCGATGGCAATCCGGAGGAGAATCCGCCCGACGTAAAATCTACCATATTGACTCCGCTGATGCGGCTCGAAACAGTGTGTTTTCAATCAAACTTAACCGAATAATAACCAAACACATATTTTCAGTAGAATGAAAAAAATCGCATTACTTCCCGTTGCCGCCCTCCTGATGCTGGGCGCATGCTCGAATGATGAGCCGGTGGTACGCCCCGTACCCAATGACCCGGTGCAAACCGTGCAGTCAGTAGCCGACCAGATCACTCTCAATGCCCCGGCTCTTGAGAACGTGGCCGAGGAGGGCACTTACTTCCGCGCCTCATATGCCAACGGTCAGGAAATCGTGTATGCCTTAGCCGCCACTTCCACTTCGCGCACTGCGACTGTGAAGAAAATCCAGGGCACTTCCGCCGATGTGGTGATCCCCGCAAGCGTGGAATATGGTGACTATACCTACACCGTGAATTGCCTCGACCTCATGGTGGAGGGTATCTCCGACAATGTGACTTCGCTCACTATCTCCAAAACTGCTCGATATATGGTGGAGAATTCATCGTATGTATCGATGAGCAATGAGTATTTCCGCGCCCAGATGGAGCGTGGCAATAAGGTGGAGAAAATCGAACTCGAGGATGGCTTCCCCCGCTTCTGCTCAATCAATGGTGCCGTATATTCGGCCGATATGCTTACTCTCGTATGCGTGCCGCGTGGCTATAAGGGCACTATGACTATCGCTGAGGCTACTCAGCATATCGATCCCCGCGCCCTCTACTACTGCTCGCAGATCGACGTGCTCACTATCCCCGCAGGCGTGCTTGAAATCGGTGATGAGGCTGTGGTATTCAACGATAATCTCCTCCTCATAAACTGTCTGGCCACAACTGCTCCCACTGCAGTGGCAGGATCATTCGGTACTTATGCCCACAATGGTGTGCTCCGCATCCCGACCGGTGCCGAGGAGGCCTACAAGTTTGTGAAACCTGAGATTGAGCTCCCCATCGAGCCCGTTGAGCCCGAACTCCCCGGCGACGACGCTACCGATGAAGAATGGGAAGCCTACGATCAGGCCTACGCTGAATGGGACGTGGCTATGGGCGAATACTACGAGAAGATGGAGGAATACACCACTGCCAATGACTATTACGACAGCCACGCCGGTTGGGCCCTCTTCAAGAATGTCGAGGCTGTTATTTTCTAATCCATACAGCTGAAAATGCTCTTATGAATCCCTCAGGATTCATAAATTAAAATAAAAGATTCACGCCCCGAAGTCAGTTCAGACTTCGGGGCGTATCTTTTTTATGACCATATGTGTGGGGATGAGCCCTATTCTGCCGATGCCGACGATTGAGCCGGGGTGCTGCTGTTGCTGTTGTTCTTCTCTTTCAGGCGAAAACCGGATATGCGGCTCAGCACATGGCGAGTGCCGGGAGTGGCGGCGAATTGATGCAGCAGCGAGCTGAGCGAGTCGCGGTATTCTGTGGTGAGTCGTGGCGATATCATCCCGAGGAAATGCTCCATCACCCCAAGTGCTCCGGCAAGATTGCAGGGGGGCTGCTGGCCGCCCCATGCCGGACCTCGACGCAACACCGGAGGCCGGAAACTATAGAGCACATTGCCATGTGCGCAGAGATTGCGCAGGGAGCGGATCACATCCATATATTGCGTGAACACACCCTCCTGGTGCACTCCGAAATGGCGAGCTATATCCTGACGCAACTGACTGCTGGTGAGCGATTCGTAGAGATTACACATAGTGCCGAGCGTCATGAATTCCAAGGTCTTCCACGCCGGTGCGAATTTATCTTTCGGGAAGCGCCGGTGATGGAGCATGATATGCGCATTCTGGCGCTTGAGAGGATTATAGATCACCCGCTCAAACGATTTCGCCTGCTCCGCACCCACCACTTTGCGATCGGCAAACCATGCCGGCGAATCGGGATATCGCGTCGACACATGAAATATCATGTAGGTGCGGAAGGCGGTCTCTATTCGCTCCAACGGCTTGAGCAACATATGCCGCAGATTGAAATCGAAGGCATAGAGTAGCAGCGCATCGCGAAAAGTGGTGCCATCGCGAAATCTATGGGTGGAATCACCCATATCGGGGTAGCGCGTCTCGAAGGGAAACCAGTACAGACTCATTCTGAACCATCCTATCTCCAGAAGTATCTCGGTGGCTTTCCGGGGGTCGTCGACCCGCATGCCGCGCTTCTGCAGCAGCCGGATTTGCTCTTCTATCGGTTTGGCTTTGCGTCCCATGGTATTGTAGATATAGGTGTGGATGAAATAGCCGGGCGAAGAGTGCTCTCAGAGCTCTGAGGGCTCTGAGAGCTCTGAGAGCTCAGAGCGCTCTGAGTACTCTGAGAGCTCAGAGGGCTCTGAGTGCTCTGAGTACTCTGAGTGCTCTGAGTGCTCTGAGGGCTCTGAGTGCTCTGAGTACTCTGAGAACTCTGAGGGCTCTGAGTGCTCTGAGAGCTCTGAGGGCTCTCAGGGCTCTGAGGGCGTTAGTCGTCGTAGCGCAGGAAGTTGCCGGCTGAATCAAATTCCAATTCGATGTCGTTGACGAGCTTCACTTCGTAGCCATTGCGCTTCTTCTCTAAGCCTACTACATTGACTCCCTTGAAGTTGGCGTTGAGGTATGTGCGCATGGGCTGCGGCATGAAAGCGGCCGGCACGGTCATTGTGGCACCTACCTCCACCTCTTCCCAATTACCTTTGGAATCGAAAGTGATTTCAGTGCCATCGTTGAGCACTACTTCATAGTCTTTGACCATACCGAAATCCTTATCGATCTTCACTACAGACACTTTAGCCTTGAAGTTTTTCTTCAGCACCTGTTGCGCAGCGGCAGGAAGCACACTGGCATCATGGGCATATGTATCGGCACATGCCGTGGCCACCCCTAAGGTAAGCACCAGAAGGAGTGCCATAAATATCTTCTTCATATTGTCAAAGAGGATTTAATGATTAATTTTCTTTTTAATTTCTCGCTTATTATTACCTATTTAACGTATCGCGGGGGCATTTGTTTTCTACCGGATGTTTTTTCTCTCGGGGAGGTCTTAAGAGCTGCGCTCTAAGGTGCTGATGTCTCCCCCTCTGCAGGCTCCCCTCTTGCATTTACCAAAGATTATCGCTACATTTGCAATATGGATTCCACTCACCCTATTACCGACCCTATCGAGGCCGCAAAGGCCATCATCGAGGAGACTTCGGTCAATCTGTTTCTTACCGGTAAAGCCGGTACAGGCAAGACTACTTTCCTGCGTTCGCTGAGCGCTTCTACCGCCAAGCGCCACGTGGTGCTGGCCCCTACCGGGGTGGCGGCCATAAATGCCGATGGCGCTACGATTCATTCCTTCTTCCAGCTCAGTCTGTCGCCATTTATCCCGGGCAAGGGGTATGTGGCCGCCGACGATAAGCCGAAGCGATTCCGCAAGGAGAAGCTGGCTCTGATCCGCACCCTCGACCTTATCATCATCGACGAGATTTCGATGGTGCGGCCCGATGTGCTCGATGCCGTGGATGATGTGCTGCGATACATACGTAATTCCAACCGTCCGTTTGGCGGCGTGCAGCTCCTCCTGATCGGCGATCTGCGCCAGCTCGCACCGGTGGCTCAGGAACATGAATGGTCGATGGTAAAATCCTATTATGCATCACCCTATTTCTTCGAGAGCCATGCGCTCCGTAAGGCTGGTTTTCTGATGGTGGAACTCACCAGAATATATCGCCAGAACGACCCTGTATTTGTGGATATCCTCAATAAAATTCGCGACAACCGCGCCGATTCCACCACTCTGGAGCGCCTCAACCGGCGAGCCGACCTCTCGCTGGTGAAACAGGATGAGGAGGATACATATATCCGCCTCACCACCCACAACCATACCGCCAACCGCATCAATGCCGAGCGCCTCAATGCTCTGAAGGGGGAAGCGTTTACCTATACCGCTTCGGTGCAGGGGGATTTCCCGGAATCAGCTTTCCCGGCCGATGGCGAACTCACTCTGAAGGTTGGCGCCAAGGTGATGTTTGTCAAGAATGACTCGCAGTCGGGTTATTATAATGGCATGATCGGATGGGTGACCCGACTGGAGGAGGGGAAGGTTTTCGTGTTGACCGGCGACGAAGACCTCGACCCGAACCTCCGCAGTGAAATTGAAGTGGAATGTGCAGAGTGGCAACGCACTCGCTATTCTCTGGCCAAGGATGGATCGATTGTGGAGGAATTGGAGGGTAGCTTCGAGCAGATCCCCCTGCGTCTGGCATGGGCAATCACAATCCATAAGAGCCAGGGACTCACCTTTCGGCGTGCCATTATCGATGCCGCCAACAGTTTCGCTCCCGGACAGACGTATGTGGCGCTGTCGCGATGCCGGTCGCTCGATGGTCTGGTGCTCGACTCGCCGCTGCCCCCCTCGGCCATCATCACCGACCCGATGGTGAGCCGATTCATCTCGGAGCAGCCGAGAGTGAAGGGGTCGCACGAGGAACTCTCCCAATTCCGCGATTCATATTATGCTGAAACACTGGCAGAGATGTTTGATTTCATCTCTATCAATCAGGCGATCGATTCTTATTACCGTATTGTAGCCTCGGCTCTGGGCATGGATTTCCCGAGATTCGTGGACCGCGCCAATCAGATGATTTCCGATTTCAAGAGCGGCATTCTGGAGGTGTGCTACAACCTCTACGCTTATCTGCGATCAGCCCTCCCTGCGCGCCACACCGACCCCGCCCGAGAGGCGCAACTCACGGAGAAGGTGAAGGGGGGAGCACGATATTTCGCCTCGCGGCTGGCTCAATGCGTGGAGGTGGTGGGGGAAACACCACTCAACATCGACAATACACGCCTGCGCAACCAACTCACCGAACAGGCTACTTCGCTCCACCAGTTGCTGCAGATGAAGATGGAGGTGCTGGGCACTTTCACCACCGCCGAGTTTGACCCGCAGGAATATCTGCGGTGTAAGACTCAGTCTATTCTCAAGACGGCCAACATCAATAAGAAAAAGAATTCGCGAAGACCCCTCCCGGTCCAGGCCAATATCTCCGGCTCTTCGGATTCGGACACCTATGAGCACCCGGATGACGACCTCTCCCTCTCCCGGCAGCGACCCACAGATGATATCGAACACCCGGATCTCTACCGCCTACTCATCAGATGGCGCACCGAGCGCGCTGCCGGTGCCCCGGCCTATACGGTGCTCTCCAACCGATCGCTGTTGGAAATTTCGCGCCATCTCCCCGATACCCTCGACTCTCTCAAAGAGATCCATGGCATCGGACGCAAAAAACTCTCCGACTATGGCGAAGATATCATCGCCATAGTGAAATCATATATCCGCTGATTTAATAGCGCGTCGTTCCTTAACATTCCTGTCTGTGAAAAAACTTCTTGCACTCTTTTGCGCCTCCGTGGCCATGCTTACGGCCATGGGCGCCGACGATGACTCTCCGAAATACCACGGGGAGGTGATCCGCCTCGATGCCGATGATCCTGAGGCCGACCTGCAATTCTATCTCGATGCAGGCTCCATACTGCTCAACCGCCGTGCCGACCTGGCTTTACTCCTCATCCCCTACTCCCCGACGATTCCGGATGATGAGGAGGCCGCCATTGCCTCACGCCGCCTGATGCCGGCTCCCGGATCGGCACCCGACTCGCCGCTGCGCCGCGCAATGCCCCGCATCGACCCGCAACCCACGATGGATGTGGCTATCCCGCTGACGGGTGCCAATTGGGTGCGACAGGGCACACGTCTCCCCTCCTCCTATACCGGGAAAGGGGTAGTGGTAGGTTTCTGTGATGGGGGCTTCGATTCGCGACATATCAATTTCTACGATGCCGACGGCAATTGCCGCATCCGGAAGGTAGTGCATTACGTGGAGTCGCAGGGCCTGCGCAATGAATATTCCACCCCCGCTGAGATATATGATTTCCGCACTGACGACCCGGATCTATATCATGCCACACATGTGGCCGGTATCCTGGCCGGAAGTTATCAACTCTCGGGCGAAGGTGTGCGCCCGGGGAGCCCGATCACGGGCGTGGCCTCGGATGCTGAAATCGTGGCCACCATGTCGGAACTCTCCGAGGCCGGCCTGCTGGCCGGTGTGGAGGATATCATAGCCTATGCAAAGAGTCAGGGGAAACCGGCTGTGATCAATATGTCGGTGGGTAGCTATGTGGGGCCTCACGACGGCACGTCGCTCTTCTGTCAATACCTCGACCTCTGCGCCGAGGATGCAATCATCTGCCTATCTTCGGGCAATGAGGGGGCCAAACCGAATCATCAGTATCTTTCAGCATCGCCGGCACGTGCGCTGAAAGTGCGTATCGCCGGCAGCGATTGGGTCAACCTCCAACTCTACGGCCAGACTGATATCTATGCGGCCGATTCCACACCCTTTACCATCACGCTGCGTGTGGCCGACAGCACTCTCGATTATGAAAACCCTGTTGTGAGCCAGACTCCTCCGATCGACCTCTCTGCCACTCCGTTTGTGGCCCTCTCCACCTATGAGGAGGATGCCGATGATCCGGATGTGATCTACGACCCGGGATTCTCTACATATTTCGAAGGCCGCGTATACGTGATGGGGGGTATCGACCCCGAGAATGGCCGCTATTATGCCAATGTGATTTATAATTGCACCACCACCGAAATAATCTCCTCCGAACAAAGATGGGCCAAGTATCGCCTCGATGTGATTGCCACCCCGCAGAGCGATGTGCGCCTTGATGCATTTGCCGATGGCTCGAATTCATGGCTCGCCGCTCAGGGCGACAATACCAATCGCCCGGGCAATGCCATAAGTATCTCGAATATCGCCACCGGACATAAGATAATCTCGGTGGGTATGTATTGCTCCCGCCACGATGTGCCCCTCCTAAATGGTGAGACTTTCAATGGCGAGGCCTCTCCTCAATATGCCATCAGTCAGTATTCAAGCTATGGCACTCTTCCCGATGGCCGACGCCTGCCGATTACCGTGGGTCCGGGCCAAACCATCATCTCATCGATCAGCCTCCCATATATCGAGGCTCACGACTCCGAATACTGTTCGCATTATGCCGATGCCCCCGATGGCACCCGCCATTACTGGGGACCGATGACCGGCACCTCGATGTCGTGCCCATTCGTGGCAGGAGTAATCGCCACCTGGCTTGAGGCAGTGCCCACACTCACCTGGAGCGACATACGCGAAATCCTGCTCCAGACCAATACCTACCCCAATTTCGATGAATCACCCGCCCCGGCCGATAATCCGCGCTATGGCATGGGTGAGATCCAGGCCTACGACGGACTGAAACTCGCCCTCTCCAATCCGAATGTCTCGGTAGGTATGGTGGGTAATGAGGCCGACCTGCGCATCATCCGAATGGCCGACGAAGTGCATATCCTCAACCCCTCCGGGCTGCCCGTCACCATCCTATGCCACGACCTGCAGGGTCAGCTCCTGACGCGCCTCACCCCGGAGGCCGGGAGCTTCACAGCGCTCCCGCTCCACACTCTGCGCGGAGACTCCCCCCGCCCCTGCATAGTGACCATCATCGGCCTCGATGGTCTGTGCCGATCGCTAAAGCTGCTCTGAGAGCTCAGAGTGCTCAGAGTGCTCAGAGGGCTCAGAGTACTCAGAGTGCTCAGAGAGCTCAGAGTCCTCAGAGTGCTCAGAGAGCTCAGAGTTCTCAGAGTGCTCAGAGGGCTCAGAGTGCTCAGAGTGCTCAGAGTACTCAGAGTGCTCAGAGTGCTCAGAGTGCTCAGAGAGCTCAGAGTCCTCAGAGTGCTCAGAGTGCTCAGAGAGCTCAGAGTGCTCAGAGTGCTCAGAGTGCTCAGAGAGCTCAGAGTGCTCAGAGTGCTCAGAGAGCTCAGAGTGCTCAGAGTGCTCAGAGTGCTCAGAGAGCTCCCCTCCCCCCCACACATATCTTTTCAATAGTTACGGCGCCCCGCAAGGGCGCCGTAACTAATTTCGCAGTGTAATCAAATTCCTACACCCATGAATATTCCGAAAAAAATCATCATCCACTGCTCCGCTACCCCGGAGGGGAAAGACTTCTCGGCCGCCGACATCGACCGCTGGCACCGCGCTCGCGGATTCCGATGCATCGGCTATCACTATGTGGTGCGACTCGACGGTACCTATGAGCGCGGTCGCCAAGACCACGAAGAGGGAGCCCACTGCCCCCAACAATCCATGAACCGCCGTTCAATCTCCATCTGCTACATCGGCGGACTCTCCCCCGATGGCCGCTCTCCTCGCGACACCCGCACCCCGGCCCAGAAACGCACCATCCTCACCCTGATCCGCACACTCCGCGCCCGCTATGGCAATCTCCCGGTATGCGGCCATCGCGACATCCCAGGTGTGGCCAAAGCCTGCCCTTGCTTCGACGCCATCACGGAATACTCTCTCACCTGAGACTATGACCACGAGAGCATGACCCATAGAGCGCGCTCTAAAAAAACTAATTGCCCGATGTATCACACATCGGGCAATTATCAATCCATTATTAAATAAAAATTGATAGATAATATTGAACTCAACTCCGCATTATCACAAATTGGAGTGAATTTAATTAGTCAACACATTAGAGCGATAAACGGGACTCGAACCCGCGACCCTCGGCTTGGGAAGCCAATGCTCTACCAACTGAGCTATTATCGCATTTTCTGACGTGCGCCTTTATACCGACACCGCCTTTACAACTGCAAATTTACGCATTCTTTCCCAATTATCCTATTTTTTCCACAATTTTTTTCACACATTATTTAACGCTCCGTCCATACTTGCACCGTGAACCATCTGAGCCGCTATTCCGTTATGTATTTGCATCGGTTGATAAGCCTTGGCTTGCATTTTGAAAGCCAACACCCTCACCACCGAGGCAGAATAAAATCTTAATCATTAACTCTGATTTCAGAGCCCGCACCAATGCGATGCCACTGAAATCACTAAAAATTTAATGCTATGGACTTCGACCCTAAGAATACCGCGAATGAAGCATCCGCAAAAGCTGCCGCCACAGGCGCAAGTGCCGTGAATCAGGCCAAGGAGAAAGTCGGCGACGTAGTCGATCAGGTAAAGGGAAAGGCCGGTGGCGTCACTGAGCAAGTCAAGGAGAAAGCCGGCGGTGTAGTCGATCAAGTCAAGGAGAAAGCCGGCGGTGTAGTCGACCAAGTCAAGGATAAAGCCGGTGATGTAGTCGACCAAGTCAAGGAGAAAGCCGGTGGTGTGACCGAATCTCTCAAGGAGAAAGCCTCTGAGGTAATCGCCAAAGGCGCCGACATGCTCGATGGTCTCGCCGACAAACTGAAAAGCTAAGAGCCCGTTCCGCCACCCCTCTCTCCACACAAAAAAAATCCTCTAAGAAGTAAATCCCTATTATGAAAAACCCGGGTCATCGGTCGTCACTCCGGCCGATGACCCATCTGTTTTTCCTCCCCACACTTGAGCCTACTATCTTTGGGAGGGAAGGGTGTAGTCTGCGCCGAGGCCTATTTCCGCTACTGCCCCGAATCACTCTGAATCACTCAGAGTCACCTCGAGTCAAAAATATCCAGGCAGAAAAAAATTGCGGCGGAAATGCCGCTTATATTTGCCAATTACAAAAAAAATCTTTAACTTTGCAACAGAAATGCCGCGCCGGACTAATCCGGGCGGTGCTCTTGCAGAGGCGCACGTGGCGTAATTGGTAGCCGCGCCAGACTTAGGATCTGGTGTCTTACGACGTGGGGGTTCGAGTCCCTTCGTGCGCACCGATTAAATTTATTTCTATGGCTGTAGCGCCGTGATGGCGCAAACAGCCTTTTTTTTATTGCCCTACCTCCCAAAATACCCTACAAAAACTGATCCTCTCACCCCCGACATCCCCCCCCGACAAAAAGTTAAATTTGCAGAGTTTGAGATTTTTCGCTAACTTTGTATGTTTAAACACATGAAGCGCTTCCGCGCTCTCCCAAACGACACTGCGGAAGCCATCATTTTTTTGTGAAGAGATACCGTTTTATTTGAAACATGTACAGAGATAGAACTTGCGGCGAACTTCGTCTCGCCGATGTAGGCCAGACGGTGCGTCTGGCCGGTTGGGTGCAGCGTGCACGCAAAATGGGTGGCATGACTTTCCTTGACCTCCGCGACCGTTATGGCATCACTCAGGTGGTGTTTAATCAGGAAGTCAATCCTGAAGTGTGCGGAATCGCAAATACTCTCGGACGTGAGTATGTGGTCGAAATCACAGGCAAAGTCGAGGAGCGCACATCCAAAAACCTCAACATACCCACCGGTGAAATCGAAATCATCGCCTCTGACGTGAAGTTGCTCAACAAGTCGGAAATACCCCCCTTCACTATCGAAGACAACACCGACGGCGGCGACGATCTCCGCATGAAATACCGCTATCTCGACCTGCGACGCCCCTGTGTGCGCAAGAATCTTGAGCTCCGCCACAAGATGGCGTTCGAGATCCGCCGCTATCTCGACTCAAAGGGGTTCCTTGAGATCGAGACTCCGATTCTGGTGAAGTCCACTCCGGAGGGTGCCCGCGATTTCGTGGTGCCTTCGCGCATGAACCCGGGCGAATTCTACGCTCTGCCGCAGTCGCCCCAGCTCTTCAAGCAGCTCCTGATGGTGAGCGGCTACGACCGATATTTCCAGATCGCCAAGTGCTTCCGCGATGAGGACCTGCGTGCCGACCGCCAGCCGGAGTTCACACAGATCGACTGCGAAATGAGCTTCGTGGAGCAGGAGGATGTGATTGAGATGTTTGAGGGCCTCGTGAAGCATATCTTCAAATACACAAAGGATATCGATTTTACCGACCCCTTCCCGCGCATGACCTGGGCCGATGCTATGCGTCTCTATGGCTCCGACAAGCCCGACATCCGTTTCGGAATGCAGTTTGTGGAACTGACCGACCTCGCTCAGGGGAAAGGTTTCTCTGTGGCCGACGACGCTCAGATTGTGGTGGGCATCTGCGCCCCCGGCTGCGCGGCATATACCCGCAAGCAGCTCGACCAGCTCACCGACTTCGTGAAGCGTCCGCAGGTGGGCGCCAAGGGTATGATCTGGGTCAAATTCGAGGAGGATGGTTCGGTGAAGAGTTCCGTCGGAAAATTCTACACCGAGGAGCAGCTTAAGGAATGGGGCGAGCGTGCCGGCGCAAAACCGGGCGACCTCCTGCTCGTGCTCACAGGCGAGACAATGAAGACCCGCAAGCAGCTCTGCGAGCTGCGCCTCGAGATGGGCAACCGTCTGGGACTGCGCGACAAGAATGTATTCGCTCCCCTCTGGGTGGTCGACTTCCCCCTCTTCGAGTGGGATGAGGAGACTCAGCGCTATTACGCAATGCACCACCCCTTCACATCTCCCAATCCGGAAGACATACCGATGCTCCGCACCGACACCGGCAATGTGCGCGCCACTGCCTACGACATCATCGTCAACGGCACCGAGCTCGGAGGCGGTTCAATCCGTATCCACGATGCAGCCCTGCAGGACGAAATGTTTGAGCTGCTCGGTTTCACTCCCGAGCGCGCCCACGAGCAGTTCGGCTTCCTGATGGATGCCTTCAAATATGGTGCGCCCCCTCACGGCGGACTTGCTCTGGGCTTCGACCGCTTCGTGTCGATCCTGGCCGGACTCGACACCATCCGCGACGTGATCGCATTCCCCAAGAATAATTCAGGCCGCGACGTGATGAATGAATCACCCTCTCCCATCGACGACGCCCAGCTCGATGAGCTCCGCCTCCGTCTGGTAGAGGAGGAGAAGGAGAAGTGATCATCCACTTCTCCCTCCCTCTAATGACGCGCGAAGATACACTTAACCTATAGAAATGATCAAGGTAAAGGATATTGCCAAAGCCATTGAGGATTTCGCTCCAAAGGAGCTTCAGGAATCCTACGACAACACCGGACTCCAGATCGGCGACCCCGAGATGGATGTGAAGGCCGTGCTGCTCTGCCTCGATGTGACCGAAGATATTCTGGCCGAGGCGCGCCGCCGGCAATGCAATATGATCGTGAGCCATCACCCCCTCCTCTTCTCCGGACTGAAGCAGATCACCGGCTCCAACCCAACACAGAGGATTGTGGCCGAGGCTCTCCGCCATGACATAGCCATCTATGCCTCCCACACCAATCTCGACTCTGCCTTCCAGGGCGTGAGCTACGAGCTGGCACATATGCTCAACCTCAGCAATGTCAGCCCCCTCCTCCCCTCCGGACGCGAGCCGGAGACGGGTCTGGGTGTGATCGGCGACATCTCCCCCACTCCGCGTCTGGAATTCCTGCGCAAGGTGAAGGAGGCCCTCGGTGTGGCTCATCTGAAGTATTCGGCTCAATCACCGCAACTCGTGGTGAGAAAGGTGGCCATCTGCGGTGGTGCAGGCGCTTCACTTATAGCCGATGCCCGACGCGCCGGCGCCGACGTGCTGCTCACAGGCGACCTCAAATATCACGACTTTACCTCCAATGGATATGCCATCCTTATGGCCGACATAGGCCACTATGAGAGCGAACTTTGCACCAAACGCATATTCTCGCGAATCATACGCCAGGCATATCCCGACTGTGTGACATATTTCGCCGAGTCTGAGTCAAACCCAATAGCCTATATCGGCTGAGATGCGCGGCTCAACCCAAACCCAAATTTGAAAATCTATTACATTACATAATATGGCATCTGAAAAGAAATCTGACAAAGACCGCAGCGTAGAGGAGCGCCTCAAGGCTCTCTATCAGTTGCAGACGATCCTCTCGGAAATCGACCGCATCCGCTTCTTGCGCGGCGAGCTCCCCAATGAGGTGAAAGACCTCGAGGATGAGATAATCCGCTATCAGACACGAATCCAGAAACATACCGACGAAATCGCCGAGCTCCGCGAGGTAATCGCCACCAAGAAGAAGGATATCGAGGAGCGACGCGTGAAAATCGCACGCTACGACACTCAGATCGACAACGTGCGCAACAACCGCGAGTTCGCATTCCTCGAGAAGGAGAAGGAGTTTGAGAATCTTGAAATCGAACTCGCCGAGAAGAATATCCGCGAGGCCCTCGCAAAAATCAACTCCAAGGAGGAGGAGATTGCCAAGGCCCGCACCGACCTGGCCAATCAGGAGCAGAGCCTCGAGGAGAAGAAGCGCGAGCTCGATGAGATCGTGAGCGAGACTCGCCAGGAGGAGGAGAACCTCCGTGTGCGCGCCAAGGAACTGGAGGCAGATGTCGACCCCTACACTCTGGCAGCCTTCAAGCGCATCCGCAGCAATGCCCGCAATGGTCTGGGCATCGTGACTGTGCAGCGTAAGGCATGCGGCGGTTGCTTCAACAAGATTCCGCCTCAGCGTCAGCTCGAAATCAAGATGCACAAGAAAGTAATCGTGTGTGAATACTGCGGCCGAATCATGATCGACGGTGCTCTCGTGGGTATCGACGAGCAGGTGGAGGAGGCAGCTCCCAAGACCAAGCGTCCTGTACGCCGCACTGCCTCGAAAGACTGATTCCATCACTCCCAATACAGCAATTAGGAGATAGACACTCAATGATGAGTGTCTATCTCCTAATTGCTTTTTGCTATGCTGCTGCCGGGGGGGGGATGCCAATCGCGGAGCGACTGCACTATTCGCCGAGTATTCAGGTCAGTCGATATGGAGATAGCGGTGTAGCTGGGCCGAGAGTATCCAGCGCGGATCTCGCTTCACCTTCTCCACCGTGTCGGCCACATGACTGCGGTAGGTCGCCGCATCATCCACATAGCAGGGCTGTAGATACATCCGCGTGGCCTCATCACGCTGCGCCATATCGAAATATGGCGCAAGCGGCTGCCCCACATTCACCACCTTGATTTCATCAGCTCGCGGTATTACTATCCTCTCCCCACCCTCGGCCATTCCGGCCTTGGGAGAAAGCGTCACCCAGTCCACCCCCTCGGGGAGCAGACGGGTGCCGTTGGTCTCAACCGCGATATACTTGCCGGCCTCATGCAGAGCATCCACAAGAGCCGAATCAAGATGCAGCGAAGGCTCACCTCCGGTGATTACCACCAGCGGAGATGGATTACATCTCACACGGGCCAGAATCTCCTCAGTCTCCATCATCACCCCCTCTTCATGACGAGTGTCGCAGAAGGGGCAACGAAGGTTGCAGCCGGAGAAACGCACGAAGGTAGCCGCTGACCCGGCATGATAACCCTCCCCCTGCAGGGAATAGAATATCTCGTTGATACGGTATGCCATCACAGATCAGTCTTTTTCATAGATGGCTATATTCCCCTCACTCTCCTGCACCTCACAGCGATAGGCATTATCCACATTCTCCACCACCCAGCGGGCTATATTCTCGGCCGTGGGATTGAAAGGGAGCACATCATTGAGCACCGCATGGTCAAAAAGGTCCGACACACGGCGCTTCACATGTGTGAAATCGGTGACCATTCCATCGGCATTCAGCTCGCTCGACTTGCATTCCACAGTAATTATCCAGTTATGGCCATGCAGGCAGGAGCATTTGCTCTCATAAGAGAGGTCGAGCCGATGGGCGGCCGATATTTCAAGGCGTTTCTTTACGTAGTACATTTTCCGGTAATTCGGGGATTTCTAAGAGATCTCTTAATCTTAATAGAGTACTTAAGAGGATACTTAAGAGGAACTTAAGAGGCAGGCTCACTCATAGCGGGTAGGGTCGGCTATGCCGGCCTCGGCCAGCGCTTCGCGGCGCTCCACACAGGTGCCGCAACGGCCGCAATGCAGCTCGCCACCCTTGTAGCAGCTATATGTGAGAGCATAGTCCATACCCAACTCTTTGCCATGACGCGCTATCTCACCCTTGGTGATATTGGTATAGGGGGCGATGATCGTAAGCCCCTCGAAGGTGCCCAGGCGGATGGCTTCCGACATGGCCGTCACGAAGTCGGGCCGACAGTCGGGATAGATGGTATGGTCGCCTCCATGATTGGCGAGCATCACATATTGCAGTCCGCGGCTCTCGGCCAGTCCGGCCGCCACTGAGAGCATGATACCGTTGCGGAAGGGCACCACGGTGCTGCGCATATTGTCGTCGGCATAATGTCCCTCCGGGATGGCATCGGCACCCTCAAGCAACGAACTTTTGAAGTATTGCCCCATAAAGGAGAGCGGTATCACCAGATGCTCCACACCGAGCAGCCGGCAGTTCTCTTTGGCACACTCTATCTCGCGTGCGTTATGGTTGGATCCATAGTCGAAGGTCACCGCCAAGGCGATGCGGTCGCGGTATTCGTGGAGCATCGTGGTGGAATCCATACCACCCGATAGCACGAGCAGTGAGTCTTTTTTATTGCTTTGCATGATTGGAGTGAGTGATTAAGATTCAGGCATGTGCGCCGATATGCTCGGTGAAGGCCGCCATGCGGCGCGCTTTCTCAAGCTCTTTATGCTCGGAATCGCCATGATTGGCGAAGGGGAAGATGCTTATGCCGCCTCGGGGCATGAAGAGGCCGCGCACCTCGATATAGCGCGGATCCATGAGCTTGATAAGGTCTTTCATTATGATATTCACGCAGTCCTCATGGAAATCTCCATGATTGCGGAATGAGAAGAGATAGAGCTTCAGACTCTTGCTCTCCACCATCCGCTCGCGCGGAATATAGGATATGTAGATATGGCCGAAGTCGGGCTGACCGGTCTTCGGACAGAGTGTGGTAAACTCGGGGCAATCGAAAGTCACCACATATTCATTCTCGGGATGCTTATTATCGAAGGTCTCAAGCAGTGCCGGGTCATAGTCGGTGGGATATTTCACCTGCTGATTGCCGAGCAATGAGAGATCTTTCAGTTCTTCGTCTTGGCGCATTGTTATGGTGTAGTGCTATTATTTGGGGTTGGTGAGATTGACTGTACAGGCCACACTTCCGTAGCTGTCCAAATTATTGCCGGGATATATATCGACAATCCTCCTGTCAGACTCATCAATCTGCAAATATACTAAAAATTTCGTTAGTGAGCAAATCGCCCCATGTAGAGTCAAGCGAATCAGCCCCTTCCCCGCGACTTGATGCAGGGAAGGGGCTTGATTCTGTAGGTCGCTCTTAGCGTCACTTACGGGTGACGCATCTCACGAAGCAGGCATCGGAATTGCCAGCCTCCAGACTTTTATTGCCGAATAGATTGCCTTGCGGCAAGGTGGTGAAGTCGAAGGTGAAGTAATTGATGTCGAGGGCAAGATAGAAATAGCGCGGGTCGTCCTCGCTATCGCGAAACTTAGTCCAATACACCGCACCCGGACGTTTGAAAAGGTCATAGAAAAGCGGTCCATTCTCAAAATAATACCGGTTTGTGCGGCCCGAGGCATAGCGCAGCATACCTTTCTGCAATTCGGATTCACCAAACTGATGCACTCCGTATTCCTTGCGGCGCCCATAGCCTGAGGCTCCTATCGGGAAAAATATATGCTCCGCCCGGGGCACCGTAACATTGCCCTGCCGATAGCCTATATATACGAAACATCCGCGCATTCCGCATTCGGGGTCTACATTACCGTTGGCATCACGCTGATAGCCGTATACCTTGTTGATATCCTTCTGCACCTTTACGGCAGCATCTCCGTAGAGCACTCCGTAGCCCTGCTCCGTATTCTCTCTGAGCTTACGGTAGTCGGCCACCTGGGCCACCTCTACGTTTTCTCCATTCAAGGTGATGTCGCTGAAACTTCCTTGCGACGACTGACTGGTGATGTTATCCCATTCCACAGAGCCCAGATCGGGACGTCCGGCTATTCTGAAGGGCCCCTGCTTTACGAAGTCCTCCGGACTGATATTGACCCAATGTGCCTTGCCGGGATAATTGTTCTGGCTGGCATCGATGGGCATATCCCAGTTGCCGAAGCGGAACAGCGAACCCTCATCTACCGGCTCGGCCACCTCGCTGCCCTTGGTGAGCATATTATAGGTGTGCCACAATGGCGAACCGGAATACATCGACACCGGTGCATCTCCCTGACGCACGAATATCAGATGCACACAGTTGTAGTTGTGATATTCCACACGTATTATAGCGAATCGCGATTGCGTCGCGGCGCAGGTGCCGTTGAAGTTGACCCGGAAACTAACTTTGTCTTTGGTGTCGCCCTCCACCATATTCTTTCCATCGAGATTGATGAAATTAGCGTCGCCGGCTATGACATAGGCTCGCCAGGAGCCATGCGATTCCAGCTCCACAAATTCTGTGGAGTATTCTCCATGCAGCTCCATCAGCGTGACATCAAACGGTGTGGCATTGTTATGATGACGGAATATCCCCTTGGGATTCACCACGCGGCGCACCTGATAGATCTCGGTGGTGGCGCCCGGCATCTCGGTGTCTTTACCATCGTCAAGTATGGCCGTCACCTCCACCACTGCCCGGCGCTGATAGTTCTCATAGGGGTTGTTGCCGGTATATCCGGTGCGGGGCACAAGCTGCTTGGCTCGCGTGTAGAGGGGTATGACCGCCTCTATTATATTGCGGCTTCGCTTTATGGTGTATGATCCGTAGTCATTATCTTCGTGATCGCCGGGCTCGACGGAATATTCGCGCTCTCCTCGGTTGGCTGTATATCCGTCGGCACATGTCACGGTGGTCTCATAGTAAGTCTTGTTGTATGTGAAATCGCCGTCGCCGCCGGGACCGTTGACGGTGGTCTGGCTCACTCTCAGCAATGTCAGGAATCCGTTGTAAGGAGCCTTCGTGCCGAATCCGTTGTTCACATCGACTGCCCGGTAATAGTCGAAGGGATGCTGGGCATAATCGGGCACGTCGGGAGCCCAGTTGTTCGACAATATCTTTACACGCAGTTTCTTCACTTTCGCACCTCCGGTGTTGATTCTCACCGGAAGTTTCATCTGATGATTGTAAAGATATGATATATAGAGCGGATTGGGCAGATAGATACCCACTTCATCCTTATATTCTATATGCCAGTCGGCATCGTTGCCGTTACCCTTGAAGCCGAGTGTCAGCTTATAGTGATGGTTTCGCTCGCAGTCATAGTTGTCGGCTATATTCTTGCCGAGCATGAAGCGGTAGCGTATCGGTCCTTCCGACACATAGCCCAGACTCTCCGAGCGGTAATATCCGGTCACTTCCACATAGGTGCCGTTGGGGCGGGAGTCTTTAGCCTCGTCATGGAGCCATTTGCGATTCCCCTCGGCGTCGGTCTCATATTCACCGGCATCGGGGAAATCCACTCTTCCGTCGTTGTCGGTATCCTGATATTTCATGGCTCCGGTGCCCTGCATATTCTCATAGAATGGCAGACAGTAGGCCGCTTCGTCATGCAATCCATAGCGCTTGCCTCCCGACTCATATGAATCAAGAGTCCCATTCTTCACCACCACGGGCCATGCGTGATAATCATCGCCGGCGCCATACACGAGTTTGTGGCCGGAAGCCGCCATATCAAACCCTCCGGTGACTGTCGACCCCTGCGGGGGATTCCCCACACAGCTGTAGCGACCCAGGCAGCAGCCGGAGGCCACATCATAGAGGCGGGCCTCTTTAATGAAGATATACACATTGTCGTTGAGCGCGCTCCCATCGAAATCTATTGTCAGTTTCGACACTGAGCGGCGCATCCATGAGTGGAGCAGCGTGGTGGAGGGGCGCACGGAGGCTATGATGTCGGTCTCGAAATTCATGCCGCGCGTTTCGGAAGCATCGGTGGTAAACATTCCCAGCATGGCGTTGCCGCCTCCGGCCGTGCCGCCGAGACGTATGCTCCGCAGCCCGTCGATGGTCCGGATGTCGTCCTTATGCTCGGTCAGCAGATCGGGCATATTCGCCACGGCGAATATCTTGTAGTCGCCGTAGGGCACATCAACCTTGAAGCGCACACAGTATGTGGATTCTCCATTCTCGCGCTCCTCAAGCACCGGAGCCGACTCTTCAAGGTCAACCTCCACCGGCTCTCTTTTTTCCGACAGCCTGCCGGCTCCGTCGTAGAAGAGCACCGTGAGATGACTCACACCATCCATTGCGGTGCCTGTCGGCGCGGAGGTTCCCTCGCCGGCACCCACGCCGGCCTCTCCATCAAACACCATACCGCCCGACCTCGTGCCGGCACCCTCCAGATTCGCTACGACAAGAGGCATAAACCTTACCTCCGCCTCCACACGGGTCGATCCGTCGGGCACACTCTCCATCAACAGTTCATCGCGACATGACGTCACCCCGATGGCACACACAAGCAGGAGTGCCGTCAGCAACAGGCCGCGGATGAATATACTTTTCCTCAATCCTCTCATAGTTTAGTTTTTTGGCGGAAATGCCTGCATTTCCTTCAGGTTGCCATCATCTTCTATCATAAAGTATCTGTCGGCCGATGGATTATACACAATCCTGTATCGCCCCACATCGGTATAGTCGATCACTATATAGCTTTTGTCGTCAGGCCATTTCTGATAGGCCAGACAGGGGATAGGCACTACCGATCCGTTCTCGTCAAGACATACTTTGCGCTCCTTATCCCAGAAATAGAGCGACTCTCCGTAATCATTGGTGCGGATGATGAGTAATCCGGTCGGGGTCTGAGGGAATGTGAGCTGTTCGGGCGATGTGAGCGGCACCGTGTGAGCCTCATCCACATAATATGCCCCGGCGGCAGAATCGTAGGCATAGCGGAAACGCCGTGTGCGCAGGTCATATACATGGTATATCCCCTCGGAATCACGCCTTACCCTATGGGCCATCTCATTCCCGTCAGAGTCATAGTAACGCAGTCTCTCATCATCATAGTAATAGATGTCGGGAGCATATTTATTGACTATCAGCATTCCGCTCTCTTCATCGCGCTCCAGTCCGAACTCGGCATCAAGGTCAATGCCGATGTAGGGTATGACATCCACCTCGGCATTCATACGGTCGCCCGACCGATAGATGGAGAAGTGATAACAGTAATTACGCTTTATGTTGAAGTAGTCACCCTTCTTCATGTCGGACATGGCTCCGGGATCGGAATAGAACTGAAAATCCACATATTGAGAGCCTGACGTGCGGCCGGAGAATTTGAAATGTATCCGCGCCCTTTTCTCTTCGGGATATGCGCTGCCGTCGGTTTCGATGTTGCGAAATTCCGGCACATATAGTTCCCATCTCTTCTTGTCGTCGCCTTCGGCGGGGGCTATCTGCCGGAATGGGAGCCGTCGCCCCTGCGATGCCGATTCATTCTCCCCTTCGGGGAGATGGATAGCCTGCATCACAACCTGCTTCCAGCTGTCGGTCTCTCTGTAATCATCCTGCGACGCCACCCCCTCCGGGGCACAATATCCCCGCTCGTTATATCCGATGAGTTCAACTCCGGAAATCTCCGTATCGTCTGATTCATCGGCATTAAACTCCAGCACGATCTTTGCCACCCCCCTTATCAGCGTCACCGGGTCGGTGAGATTCAGATCGCCTGTGACGGGGGAATACTTCACGCTGCTGTATCGGCGCACTCCATAGAATGGTATATACCCCCCGCTTGTGGCCTGACTTTCAGAAAGCGATGAGCGGCTGAACACCGACCGCGTGTCATTGCAGATGTCGGAAATAGTGGTGACACCATTTGTATATGTATTGATATAACTTCCCCAGTTGGCCAATACCACTATCTTGAATTCCGTATAGCCCGAAAGCTCGGCCAGCATATGGCCGGTAAGGGTATAATCGCGATAACCGGGTTCGCCGGCTGCCTCGACATAGAGCGGTCGGAATTCGGTTATCAGCAGGTCGGATGAATCGAAGATATATATGCGGTAATCTCCATTCTCTACATCTACATAATTCTCATATCCGGATCCGGCCTCATATGCCAGCGATGAGCTCCGGAAATCAGGCACACGCATGCTTATGCGCATCACCGGTGATTCCGGTGGATTATAGTCGGGATTATCCGGATTGTCGGGTATCCCTCGTTCTTCGCCACACGACTGCAATGCCACACTCCCCGATATTGATAATATCAGGGCGGCCATTATTCTCAACAACCGTATATGCCACATTCTTTGAAAGTCTTATATGTAGTAAGTAAGCACATCCCGCAATTTCACGGGAGGATGCCATGTCATCACACTGCCTGATCGCCATAGACCACTCTCCAGCTTTCAATCTGAAGGAGGCCGTCAAGCCAACGGTGGTTCTCGTCGAGGAAGAAGGTCAGATTATACTCATCCTTATAGTCGAGATATTGCTGCGGTGTGAGTCGGCGACTGTTTTCAAGTCCCATCACAAGCAGCAGAGCATCGATCAGGCGTATGGATGCGATTGTAGTGCCGTTGTCGCTGCGATATACCCTCAACGATGCATTGCTGTCGGTCATGAGCCGCGAGGTGGTCAGTTCGGCCACTACACCGGCAAATCTGGAATTAGCCTCTACCCTCGTAGAAAGATTCGCATCTACCGTGGCCGAATGCCATTGATGATAGGTGAGCTGACGCCCTTTGATCGGACTGTTGTCGGATGCCAGATGGGCGTTGTCGTCGGTAATCTCAAACTCTACCAGGTCTTTGTCGATCGGCTCGCCGGAAAGCTGCTGAAGGGTTACCACAAAGTGATTCGTATCTTTGGTGAGTGGCACCGTATAGTGGTATTCTCCCCCTTCGGTGTCGGGAAATTCCACTTCCGTCTCGTATCCGTGATACAGGCGGTCGAGCTTGCGGAATATATGTTCGGTGCCGTCTTCACGCAGTTCGGTGCCGAAGTCTACCTTAAGGCCGGTCAGAGTGCCGTCGTAGCCGGCCTCGAATGTCTCGGGGGCTGCCGAGGAGCACCATGCCACAAGTGTGTAGGTGCCCGGACGCACCGGCACATTCATCATATATCCTTTCTCAGCAAGCTGCGCACCCTTGTCGGTGCCGCTCCATACCACCTGCCCGTCGCCGTCGATGACATGCAGTGTCACCTCCTCCACCTCTACGGGGAAGGCATCGGCGAATTTCATGTTGCGGTCATAGAGAAAACCCACCCGGTAGACAGGGTCGCAACCTTCACTATCCGGATCATGTATCAGGCCGCAACCCGATAACATCAATACCGGCAGCGACGACAGCAGTGCCACGGCAGTCTTCAGGGTATTGAGTCTTAATTTCATCTGAAGTAACTCTTAGTTTATACTGAATTACCGGAGAGGAGAGACCATATCTGCGGTCTCTCCCCTCCTTATTGTGAATTACGGTATTCCGGGATCCGTAACGGGGATGAGTTATTTCACACTCCAGTCAAGCTCGACATTGTTGTGCACCAGGCGCCATGAAAGGATGTTGATCTTGGCCGATACGAATGTATCTGAATTATCGGGCTTCTCGGGGATGATGGTCTCTCCGGGATTGTAGACGGGGGTACCCATGCCTACCACCTTGTTGACATTCACCTGATAGATGTGGTTGCGCACCACGCCATAGTATCCCTCGTTGCCATTATCCTGTTTATCTCCAAGATGGCGGATGGGGAAATAGTAGTAGGTGTAGCCGTTGTTCCAGATTTCGGCAGCTCCAAGTGTGGAGTTGAGGAATGAATTGACGGCCTTTTTATCCATTTTGCTCTCGGGGGTGCATTCGGGGGTGCTGTACCATTCCTTGGCCTCGCCCGCTTCAGAGAGCATGACATAGGTGTAGTATCTTCCTGTCACCTCCGGAGTCAAGGTTGCCTTATCGGCCTCTACGGCGGTGTACATCTTCAGGTCAGCTTCTGCAATCTCCTTTATCACAGTCTGTGTGCCCTCTACACTTTTAGCATAAAGCTTGCTGTCGATGCGGCCCAGCTGCTCAAGCATCGCTGTCTTGAGCGACTCCTCTCCTACCGACATCTGGCCGAGCCAGTGGTAGGCATTGATAGGCTTGCCGGCGGCATCGCAGAGCTGGGCGGCCATGATTACGGTCGAGGGATATGCACGACCCAGACCGTTGGTGAAGTTTGAATTGGCTGCGGCATTCTCATTGGCATACATTGATGTATAGGATGTGCCGAGATTGCGGCCTCCTACTACGGAATATCCACCTTCAGAGCCGATGAGGGGCATGTAGCGTGTGCCGGCCTCCTCACAGTTCAATGCCCAGTAGCTGCGGAAATAGGGGGCATAGTTCCAGCCTGTGAATATATTCCATTGGGGGTTGATAAACTTGCTCAGCGAACTGCGCTCGGTGGCGGCGGTCACATTCCATCCCAGGAATTTTGCATATACCTGTTTGCCATCTACCGTGAGGTAGTTGTCGGGAGTGTTTCCCTTCTCATTGTCTTTGAGAAGCGCCACCATCGTATAGTTTTGGTTATTCTCTGTAATGGTCTTGGTCTCAAGAGCATCTGAATCGAGTTTCACACGCACCTTGGCCACTACTCGCTCCACGTATAATACCACCGGATTGAGGTTGGCTCCCGACTCCTGGTCCTGGAAACATTCCTCCGGGATGGTCACGGCCGAAATCTCCTGACCGGAGGCAGTGGCATAGACAGCCGACGACATTACGAACTGACTGTTTTTTTCAGCAAATGCAGCATAATCATAACATGTATTGCGCACTGTGGCAAGGTCGGCCGATGAATTGCTGAGCCTGTCGGAACGGTTGCAGACGGCAAGTATCTTGGCCGGACGCTTATCTCCTTGGGCAGTGTTTATCACAAGCACGGCGTTAAGTCCCTTATCTACATTCGGAGCTCCGTGATTGCTTGAATCAGTGCCGGGCACCACTGTCAGATCAAGATAGTTTACCATTTCACCGCTCTGAGTGCGCTTCACTTTGGCCATTTTTCCTTCGCTGTCAAAGAAATAGAATCTCACCGTTTTGATCTGATTCTCCTCCTGCGAGCCCCCTTGATAGTTCTCGTCGTCGGCATTATCGTCGTCGGAATTGCCGGCTCTTGTATCAGCAAAATTCGCTGCTATTGTCACAGCGATATAGCTGTTTTTATCTGTGGAGGCATCCCCGTCAAAATTATCGGGCACGTCTTTCTCCGAACATCCGGACAGCATCATCATGGCCGCCGTCGCGAACAAAATCAATTGCTTTTTCATCTCTCGGATTTGATGTTATTATGTGGTTTGTTTTATATAGACGAAAGAAGATTCTTTTGACCTTACTACAACAACGACACTGCCGAAGATTTTCTTCGGGAATCATACATCCCATCACGACATTTAGAACAAAATAGCGGATGATATGAATCATCTGCTTATCATTCATTCTATCAGTCGGTCAGGTTCGAGATAAGGTCATTCGGATATTCGGTGCAAAATTAGAAATTTTTCCGCAATATACAAAATCCCACAATCGATTACAATTCATATTCTTAATTTATTTGGCGAATATAAACTATTTATCAGTATTCTAAACCATAATATTCAATGCTCGGAAACGATTCGGGTCGGAAGCCTTTCTTTAAAGCGGAATGTATTCAGCGTCTTAGCCTCTGTCGATTCAACGGGCTGATTGATACGATTTGCAAAACTCACACCTTTTGTGTAACTTTGACATGGCCGGAGAAAAAGTTCCCGCTTCCCCGGCACATATTAAATTTTTTAATCCGTTAAAAACAATGCGTACCACCCGCGAAGAGACAATCAGACAATATGCAGATGAATATCTGGCCGGACGCTCGGAGGAGCAGCGCCAGGAGTTCTTCAATAAGCCGATCGACCGCCAATACTCCAACATCATGGCTTGGCGCCGCCGCAATGAGAAGCGGCAGGCTCCCGCCGTGGAGGCTCTCGATGTGGCTGCGGTGATCAAACATGCCCAGGCTCTCCCCTCTCTTATCGATCTCACCGAGACCATGACCGAGCAGGAGATGCAGGCCATGCGCGAGGCCGTGGATGCAGCCCGCGCCACTCTCGACAGTTATTACCGCGTGCGCAACACACGTGAGCTTATGGCTCTTAAGCAGCAGCAGGAGGAGATTCAGCGCCGCATCGACCAGCTCCGCTATGAGGGGGTCGATGAGTAAGTCTTTTCTGTCTCTTATGGCCGCCGCGGCGCTCCCATTCGCTGCGGCAGCCGAGGAGCCGGATTCACTCAGTTTCGAGTCTGACCTCGACGAACTCGTGGTGACCTCCCGTCCCGACTCTCGCCGACGTCTGCGCGACTCGGCCATGCAGTCGGAGCTGCTCACCGGCGCCGAACTCACCCGCGCCGCCTGCTGCAATCTGGGGGAGAGTTTCGCCACCAACCCATCGGTCGATGTCAATTATTCGGATGCCGCCACCGGTGCCCGGCAGATTCGGCTGCTCGGGCTGCCGGGCACGTATGTGCAGATGCTCACGGAGAATATCCCGAATCTGCGGGGAGCCGGGGCTCAGTTCGGACTGGGCTATATCCCGGGTCCCTGGATGCAGTCTATACAGATTTCGAAGGGGGCAAGCTCGGTAAAGAATGGTTATGAGTCGGTCACCGGCCAGATTAATGTGGAGATGCTGAAGCCGCAGGCCGACCAGTCGGTGGCCGTCAATGCCTATGCCGACCATATGGGTCGCGTGGAGGCCAATGCGGCCGGAAATATCCGGCTGTCGGCTCCTCTCTCCACCGGTCTGCTGCTGCATGGTGAGAATACTTTCGCCACCCACGACGGCAATTCCGACGGTTTTGCCGACTCGCCGCGCGTGCGCCAGATTTCGGTGATGAACCGCTGGGCCTACATCGGCCGGAAATATATCTTTCAGGCCGCCGCTTCCTATCTCGGAGAGCGCCGCGAGAGCGGACAGATCGGCCATCATGCCGAACATAATCCCAATCCCTATCTCATCGGCATCGATACCGACCGTGGCGAGGCATGGATGAAGAATGCCTATATGTTCGACCCGGCACATGCCGGAAATGTGGCTCTTATCACTGCCGTTTCAATCCACGACCAGAAAAGCTCCTACGGTGAGCGGCTATATAATGTGATTCAGAAAAACCTCTACGCATCTCTCCTCTTTGAGAGGGATTTCGGCCGGGTGCATTCCCTCTCGGCCGGTCTGAGCCTGAATATGGACCACTACCGCCAGCGCTACCGACTTAAGAGCGACTCGAACCTGCCGCTGCTTCCACTCGATCAGAGTGAGAATACGGCCGGAGCATATGCGCAGTACACCCTCAATCTCGATTCGCGCCTTGTGGCGATGGCAGGTCTGCGATATGACTATTCGTCGCTATATGGGTCGATGATCACTCCGCGACTTCATGCACGCTGGAATATCGCCGAGCCCGTGTCGGTACATATCTCGGCCGGAAAGGGCTACCGCACACCCTACGCACTGGCCGACAACAGTTATCTGCTGGCCTCCTCGCGCGCCATCGTGATTGAACCGTATCTCCGCCAGGAGGAGGCATGGAATCTCGGCGCGGGGGTGTCGGGGACGCTCTATCCTTTCAACCGCAAATTTGATTGGGGTGTGGAGTATTATTATACCACATTCAGCAATCAGACGGTGGTCGACCTCGACCGTTCGCCGATGGCGGCTTATATCATCAATCTTCCGGGTCGCTCATTCTCTCATGCGGCACAGGTCGAACTCACTTACCGCCCCATCTCCGACCTCACCGTGACAGCGGCCTATCGATATAATGATGTGCGACTCGACTACGGACGCGGACTGGTGGAGAAACCACTCACATCGCGCTCGAAGGGGTTGATCTCCTTAGGTTATACACCCATGATGGGTATCTGGCAATTCGACCTCACTCTGGCCATCACCGGCAAGGGGCGATTGCCCGATCCGGGCTACGATCCGGATGGAGCACCACTGTGGGATGCCACCTATAAGGGATTCCCTACACTCAACGCGCAGATCACCCGCAATTTCCGTCATTGGAGCATCTACATCGGCGGAGAGAACCTGACCAACTACCGCCAACGCAACCCTATAATCGGTGCCGCCGACCCGTGGGGACCCACCTTCGACGCCACCATGATATATGCCCCCGTGCATGGCGCGATGGCATATATCGGCTTCCGATATAATTTCACAAAATACTGATTACGACATGAAACTTCTACGCACAATAATCACCTCGGCCGCAATGGCCGCAGGACTTCTCCTCGCCTCGGCCGCATCGCCGATAGAGGCCATCTTCTCAGTGCAACCCCGGATGCACTGCCAGAACTGCGAGAACAAAATCAAATCCAACCTCCGCTTCGAAAAAGGAGTAAAAGGAGTCGAGACCTCCATCCCCGACCAGAAAGTAACCATCAAATACGACCCCGACAAAACCACAGAAGAAGCCCTGGCCAAAGCCCTCAAGAAAATAGGCTACAAAGCCGTGCCTCTCCACGAAACCTGCCCCGAAGAGACCCCGGCCGACACCCCCACCCGCTAAAACAGCCAATCATACCCTCCCCGGTCGCGGCCCCACGTACGGTCGCGACCCCACGTACGGTCGCGGCCTGCCGCGACCAGATCCAGGCACCAGGCATCCGGATCGAATAAATGATTGGGAGGCGGTCGCGGCAGGCCGCGACCGTACGTGCGGGTGCGACCGTACGTTCAGTCCTGGTGGGTCTCCGACCCACCAGCATACCGACTCCCCAAGCACACCCCGGCGTCGGCCAGCCGCGGAGCGGCTGCACTGCATGTTACCGCCGTACCGCGTGGAAGCGCAGTTCTACTTGTTAAGGAGTGTTAAAGATGCTGTTTGCGGTAACATTTTGCCTTGGCGGTATGTTATAACTATGAAAAGAAAGAAGATTGAATTTGTTCATTTTTTATGCGATGGGGCAACCCGTCGAATAAAAACCATGATGCCGGGCAACGGCATCGCAAAAAGCGGCTACTCGGGATGAGCAGTCGCTTTTTGCATATTTCAGATGTAGGGAATATATGAGATTACAGCAGGCTCTCTACGCGGGTGCTTACTTGTCGGAGCCGGCGACAGTCGGCCAGCAGGTCGCGGCGGGCATGAAGCCCGGCCAGATACACGGGCACCCCGATGGGGAAGAGCACCATCATCACCCATCCGAGCCAATGTCGGCTCACCGGACGATAAACCCATACGCGCCTGATTGCCGGAATTTCGTTGAGAAGTTTGACCACTCGGTGGTCGCGGCTGTCGTGAAGATAGTCCACACATTCATCGGCCATGTCGGCGACTTCGGCCACTGCCGCCGGGGAGATACCCTCAAGCCAGTAGCGGCGATAGCTCATTCTTCCTGAATAGAGGGTGGCCAGCGAAGAGGCCGCCGCACTCAGACGCTGCAACATATTGCGGGCTTCGAGAGGATTGATGTCGTTGATGATTACCTCTTTCACGGTGACATGGCGAGTGGCTCTCGCCCCTGTCAGCCGTCGGAAGAAAGCCACATAGCGGTCTTTGTCGAATACTACCGAGTCATTCATCGCCGAGCGGGTCACATAGATGCCGAGCGGGGCGAGAATAAAGGTGGAGAGCCACATTCCTACCCACACCACGATGCGCCCGTCGCGGGCCATCTTATAGCCGGTGTTGTCGATTATATAGTATACGAGGAAGAGCAGCACCGAGATCACAAGCGGGGTGCCCAATCCACCCTTGCGGATGATGGCACCGAGCGGCGCACCGATGAAGAAGAATATCATACAGGCCACCGAGAGGGTGAATTTCTTGATCAATTCTATGTCGTGGCGGCGGTAGTTCTTCTTGTCGTCGTCGATCATCTGGGCGCGGAAGGTGAGCGACCCCTGGCGGCGCTCGGCGATACCGGCGGCATTGCTGTAGAGATCGATCTGCTGCTGGTCGGGTAAGGCGCCTATAAGGGTGTCCATTTTTATGGCACGCACCATGGCTGAGATTTCGGCCATGGTATCGCTCCGTGTGGCCGACGGACTCTTGGCGACGCCGGTGTGCCGGGCATCGGAACCGGGAGCATCCACCATTCGTGTCACACCCTCTGCCACAGCTGAGCGCCCCTGCTGACGTACCTGCGCCAGCAGCGGCATATCACCGCGTATCAGTTCCGGGGCTGTGCGATCTCCTATGGAGTCGAGGCGCCGGGAGATGGAGTCCATGGTGTGGCGCAATTCAGCTATGTTTTTACCCACATATTGCTTGCGCATACCACCCTCGTCGAGTCGGTTGAAGTTGGCATCGAATGGTATGAGCACCTCTTTTTCGGCAAATACTTCGCGGCGGAATGGGGTGTTGTTGCCTGCCGCGCGCCGGTTCTGGTCGCGCAGATTCTCAAACTGCTCCCCTTGCCAGAGGTGCAGATAGAGGTATTTCATATCGGGGGTGAGTGCAAGGCGGGCTGAATCGGCGGTGATTACGGTGGCATTGTCGCCTCCTCGGCTCACATCGTAGATCATCACCTCGTGGAGCATACCATTGGCACGGTTTTTCTCTTTTACATAGAGGTTGAAGCCGGGTATCTGGTCGTAGAATACCTCTTCGGGAATCTCCAGTTCGGGCGATTTCTGACGCATTGAGAAGAGCAGGGTCCACATTTTGACCTGCGCCTTGGGGAGTATGTCATTCTGAAAGAAGAATGCCCCCACGGCTATCATACCCACTGTGACGATGAGCGGAGCCATCACACGGATCAGTGATATGCCGGAGGCCTTCATGGCGGTGAGTTCAAATTTCTCGCCAAGGTTGCCGAAAGTCATCAGGCTCGCCAGTAGTATCGCCAGCGGCAATGCCATGGGCACCATCGACACGGCGGCATAGAAGAAGAGTTCGCCGAGCACTCCGATGCCGAGACCTTTACCCACAAGGTCGTCGATATATTTCCATAGGAACTGCATCAACACGATGAAGAGCACGATGAAGAATGTCATCGCGAAGAGGGGAAGGAAGGTCTTCAGCATGAAGGTATGCAGGCGCTTTACCAGAATCATGACGCAAAATTAATAAAAAAATAAGAGAAAAATGGCGTAAGATGGTGCATCGTGTCATTCTTATTATTAATTTTGCATTGGAGCAGGGATTCTGTTGCGGCGCGACACCTCGTCGGTGCCCTGCGCTTCGTGATTCCACTGCAATCAAAAGATAACCCGTAAATAAAACTTCATAACCTAAATTTATATACCAATGACCCTGTTTGAACGTCTCACAGCCACTGCCCAGTCCATGCCGCAGCGACTTGTGCTTCCTGAGTCAAAGGAGCCGCGCACGCTCCAGGCCGCCGACCGCATTCTGGCCGACAAGATAGCCCATGTAGTTTTCGTAGGCCACCGCGAGGAGGTTCTCGCCGAGGCCGAGAAGCTCTCGCTTCAGCATATCGCAGAGGCGGAGTTTGTGAATCCCGATGATCATGAGTACACCGCCAAATATGCCGAGCTTTTCCATGAGCTCCGCAAGAAGAAGGGTGTGACTCTGGAGATGGCCCGCGAAGAGGTGCGCAATCCCCTCTATCTGGGCTGCCTGATGATCAAGGCCGGCGATGCCGACTGTATGGTGGCAGGCGCTCTGAGCCCCACATCCCACGTGCTCCGCGCCGCTTTCCAGGTGCTGAAGACTAAGCCGGGCATCTCGGTGGTGTCGGGTGCCTTCATCATGCTGCTCCCGGAGAATGTGCCTTACGGCCAGGACAACATGCTGATCTTCGCCGACTGCGCCGTTGTGCCCGACCCCACTTCGGAGGAGCTGGCACAGATTGCCGTAGAGACTGCAAAAACCACAAAGAACATCGCGGGTCTCGACCCCGTGGTGGCCATGCTGAGCTTCTCGACTTGGGGCAGCGCAAGCCACGAGCGCGTTGACAAGGTGCGCAATGCCGTGGAGATCGCCAAGAAGATGGATCCCTCTCTGGTGATCGATGGCGAGCTGCAGAGCGATGCCGCTATCGTGAAGGAGGTGGCCGACAAGAAGGCTCCCGGCAGCGAAGTGGCCGGACATGCCAATACTCTCGTATTCCCCTCGCTCGAGGTGGGCAACATCGCCTATAAGCTCGTGCAGCGTCTGGCAGGCGCCGGCGCAGTAGGCCCGATTCTTCAGGGTCTGGCCGCTCCCGTCAACGACCTCTCGCGCGGCGCTACCGTAGATGATATCGTCAACACTATCATCGTGACCTGCAACCAGGCCATCGGCGAGAAGAATAACAAATGATACCTGAAACCACACACACAAGATACAGACAATGAAGATACTCGTGCTCAACTGCGGCAGCAGCAGTGTGAAATATAAACTCATCGATTCCGACACCAAAGAGGTGCTTGCCGAGGGTGGCGTGGAGAAAATCGGTCTCCCCGATTCTTTCCTGAAGTTCAAGCGTCCCGATGGCTCGAAGGAGACTATCGTGGTGTCTATGCCCGATGCCAAGGAGGCTGTGCGCCAGGTGCTCAAAGTGCTCACCGATGAGAAGGATGGTGTAATCAAGAGCTATGATGAGATTCAGGCCGTGGGCCACCGTGTGGTGCATGGCATGGAGAAATTCAATAAGTCGGTGCTCATCACCCCCGAGGTGGTGGAGAAGGTTAAGGAGTGCTACCCGGTGGCCCCCCTTCACAATCCGGCCAACATCACCGGCATCGAGGCCGTGACCGAGATTCTTCCGGAAGTGCCGCAGGTGGCTGTCTTCGACACAGCTTTCCATCAGACCATGCCGGCAAAGGCCTATATGTATGCCCTCCCCTATGAGGCATATGAGAAGTATGGAGTGCGCCGCTACGGCTTCCATGGCACAAGCCACCGCTATGTGTCGCGCCGTGCCTGCGAGTTCCTCGGTCTCCCCTATGAGAAGGAGCGCATCATCACCTGCCATATCGGCAATGGTGCCAGCGTGACTGCGATCAAGGATGGTATCTCGATCGACACTTCGATGGGTCTCACCCCCACCGAGGGTCTGATGATGGGCACCCGTTGCGGTGATGTTGACCCCGGTGCGCTCGTATATCTGATGAAGGTGCTCAACCTCGATGCCGACGGCGTGATGAATCTGATCAACAAGAAGAGCGGTGTGGCCGGTGTGTCGGGTATCTCGAGCGACATGCGCGACATCGAGGATGCCGTGGCTCGCGGCGACGAGATGGCCACTATGGCTCTCGACATGTATGAATACCGCATCCTGAAATATATCGGCGCCTACACTGCTGTGCTTGGCGGCGTGGATGTGATTGTATTCACCGGCGGTGTGGGTGAAAACCAGACCGGCACCCGCGAGAAGCTCTGCAAGCAGCTCGAATATCTCGGTGTGACTTTCAATGCCGAGGCCAACAAGAGCCGCGGCAAGGAGATTGAAATCTCCGGTCCCGATTCGAAGGTGAAGGTTGTGGTAATCCCCACCGATGAGGAGATGATGATTGCCCGCGATACTGCGGAGATCGTATCAGCTCTCTAAACCGACATCTTCCCTCCCCCTCTCCTCCGGGCTGATACAGCCCGCACCCTACTTCACGACACTATTCCCCGCCGGTCACGGCCTGCACCACGGGCCCGGCCGGCGGGCTATTTCTACCCCGCTTCGCCTCGGAGAATCAGCGGCAGACTATCACACATAGCCTACCGCCTTACGATGGCGAAGCTCTCATAATCCCAAAAAAATTCCGCATCATGACGGCAGAAATCATCTGGAACGCCGATCCTATCCTCTTCTCTCTCGGCCCTATCAGTGTGCGCTGGTACGGACTCATGTTTGCCCTCGGATTCTTCCTGGGCTATCAGATTGTGGCGGCCATGTTCAAGCATGAGGGGGCGCCGGAGCGTTGGCTCGGCATCCTGCTCGCTTATCTGGTGATCGGCACTATCGTCGGGGCAAGGCTCGGACACGTATTCTTCTACGAATGGGGCTATTATTCGCAGCATCCGGCCGAAATCTTCAAGGTCTGGCAGGGTGGTCTGGCTTCTCACGGAGGCACCATCGGCAATATCATCGGCCTGCTGCTATTCTCATGGCTGGTGAGCAAAAAACCGGCTTCGTGGGTATTCGACAAGATTGTGATACCCATCGCGCTCGTAGGCGGACTGATCCGACTGGGCAATCTGATGAACAGTGAAATCTACGGTGGCCCCACCTCGCTCCCCTGGGGATTCGTGTTTGTACGCAATGGAGAGACCCTCCCTTGCCATCCCACCCAGATCTACGAAGCGTTATGCTATTTCCTCCTCTTCGCCCTACTGATGTGGATGTATTGGCGACGCAATGCTGAGGAACGCCCATGGCTCATCACGGGAGTCTTCTTTATCGGTATCTTCGTGCCGCGCTTCCTGATCGAGTACCTGAAGAATGTGCAGGTCTCATCTGAATATGAGATGATCGCCCACTATGGCATGAATTTGGGCCAGATGCTAAGTATCCCCTTCATAATCATAGGCATAGTCTTGGTTGTCATAGCAATGGTGCGGCCCCGCCAGCACTGGACCTTCCCTAATCGCTTCGCGCCCGAAGCTGATACTAAGAGATAAGGATTATAAATCTTATAAATCTTATAATTTTTATAAATCTTATAATTTTTATAATTCGTATAATTTTTATAAGGTTCTTTCTGATACAGCACCCCCCGCCGAGGAGCAGGCTCCTTGGCGGGGGGTGCTGTATCAGAAAGCGCCGGCTCTACATCAGCATGGGGGCGATGCGCTTTAGGGCCGCGAGGAAGAGGTCGGCTTCGTGGCGGGTGTTGTAGGCTGCGAAGCTGGCGCGGACAGTGCCGGGTATGCCGAGGCGATCCATGAGGGGCTGGGCACAGTGATGACCGGTGCGCACGGCGATACCCTGGGTATCAAGCAACATGCCGGCATCGTAGGGATGAGAATCGCCGATCAGAAAACTGATCACAGCACTTTTCCGGGGAGCGGTGCCGAAGATTCTCACTCCGGGCACTTCGGCAAGCATCCTCTCTGTGGTGTAGCGAAGTAATTCCTCTTCGTGCGCCTCCATCCGGTCGAGCCCTACACTCTCTATGTAGTCGATGGCATCGCGGAAGGCGGCTATGCCGACAAAGTCGGGGGTGCCGGCCTCGAATTTGAAGGGGAGTTCGGCAAAGGTGGTGCCGCTGAAGGATACGTGGCCTATCATCTCACCTCCACCCTGATATGGGGGCATCTCCTCGAGCCAACGCTCTTTGCCGTAGAGCACACCGATTCCGGTAGGGCCATACATCTTATGGGCCGAGAAGGTGTAGAAATCGCAATCGAGCTGCTGCATGTCGAGGCGAAGATGGGGGCCGGCCTGGCAACCGTCGATCAGTACCGGCACTCCGTGAGAATGGGCTATCTCAATCATCTCGCGCACCGGATTGATTGTGCCGAGCACATTGCTTACATGCGCGAATGAGGCCATGACGGTGCGCTCGTTGAAGAGTGAGCGGTATTGCTCCATATCAAGGCGCCCCTCGCTGTCGATATCCACCACACGGATCTTGAGGTCGCGGCGGCTCTGCAGCAATTGCCAGGGCACGATATTGGCGTGATGCTCCATCACGGTGAGTATGATCTCACCGCCGGCCGGGAAACGGCTTCCGAACGATGAGGCCACCAGATTGATGGCCTCGGTGGCGCCACGTGTGAAAATCACTTCGCGCTCGGAGGCGGCATTGATATAGTCGCGCACTCGGCGGCGGGTGGCCTCCTGAAGGTCGGTGGCCTCCTGCGAGAGGGTGTGCACCCCTCGGTGCACATTGGCCTTATGATGCAGATACATCTGCTCGATGGCCCGGAGCACCTGTTGCGGTGTCTGCGATGTGGCCGCATTGTCGAGATATACCAGAGGCTTGCCGTGCACATCACGGTTCAGGGAAGGAAAATCCTCCCTTATTTTCTCTACATCATATTTTTCCATAGTCTGAGTTATTTAAGGAACGCGCTCTATCAGTTGCGGAATGTGGGGCACTCCGAATTGCAGTCGTGGCATCCGGCCGACTCTCCTGCAAAGCGGCGCTCCACCATATGGGTGAGTCGTTCGCGGAGACCGGGAATCTCTACCTTATCGATTACATCGGCCATAAATGCCTGTTTGAGCAGCAGTCGCGCCGTCTCCTCGTCGAGGCCACGGGTGCGCATGTAGAAGAGCTGCATCTCGTCGAGGCGACCGGTGGCCGAACCATGCGAACATTTCACATCATCGTTGTAGATCTCCAATTGAGGTTTGGAGAACATCCGGGCGGCATCGCTCCCTATCAGATTTCGGTTTGACTGATATGCTTCGGTCTTTTCAGCTCCGGCGGCCACTTTCACCAGTCCGGTGAAGGCGCAGCGGGCCAGATCATCGACCGAGAATTTGAAGAGTTCTTCGGTGTGGCAATGGCCATAGTCGTGATCCACGCGTGAATATGTGTCCACGAGTCGGTCTTTGTCGGCTATTCCCATGCCGAATAGGCGCAGGCTGCTGCCGGGGGCGGCGAAACGGGTGTGATATTCGTTGCGGGTCACACCGTTGTAGATTGTCATGCCATTGATCAGCACATGCGAGTCTTTCTCCTGTCGGAGCCAGAGCGATGAGAGGCGCCGGGTGGTCTCGGCTGATTCCTCGAGGTCGTAGATCTCGAAGCGGGCACCGGCCTCGGCATATATCTCGATGGTCTGCAGGGCCATCATGTCGCGGGCCGAGGGGATGGTGTGGTCGCATATCAGGAGTCGGGCGTCGCTCTGCTCTTCGGCCACAATCACCACGCGGCGCACGGCCATCAGATTGTCGGCACCGCCGAGTATCTCCACAAGCTGGATGGGGCGCTCCACCTTCACCCCTTTCGGAATCCGAATCCAGAGCCCGTCCTGGGCAAGGAGTGTGGAGAGAGCCACAATCGGATTCTCCATCACGGCCAGACGGCCGTAATAATCGGCCACCACTTCCGGACGCTTACGCGCCATCACGGCCAGACTCTCCACCTCCACCCCTTCGGGGAGGGCCGACAGACTGTCGGGGGTGCGGCCGAAGCGGTCGTTGACAAGCATGAAAAGAGCCGTGCTCATGCGCGGCACTCCGCAGTGGAAGCTCTCCGCCGGATTCACTGACAGAGGCACACGACGGATGTTGACCCCATAGTCATGCCCCAGAATCGACGGGAGATCGATCACCTCATAGTCGTCGGCTCCCGGGCGCGGGAGGGTCATCTCCTCCAGCACGCGCACCGCCTGCGGACGCAGGGTATTGATCACCGGCGCCGAGCGGGCATCCAGTTCGTCGCGATTGGCGTGATAGAGGTCGATATATTGTCTGAGTGAATTTTCCATCTTATTCTTCGCCGAGTTCCTTTTTGATCCAGTCGTAGCCTCGCTCCTCAAGCTCGAGCGCCAGCTCGGGGCCGGCGGTCTTCACGATGCGCCCTTTGTAGAGGATATGCACTATGTCGGGCTTGATGTAGTCGAGCAGACGCTGATAGTGGGTGATCACGATGGTGGCATTATCGGCTGTCTTGAGCTTGTTGACACCCTCGGCCACGATGCGCAGGGCATCGATGTCGAGACCGGAGTCGGTCTCATCGAGGATTGAGAGGCGGGGCTCAAGCACCGCCATCTGGAAGATTTCGTTGCGTTTCTTCTCTCCTCCGGAGAAACCCTCGTTGACGCTGCGCGAGGCAAGCTTGGTGTCGAGCTCCACCACGGCGCGCTTTTCGCGCATGAGTTTGAGGAAATCGGCCGCACCCATCGGTGGCTCGCCAAAGTATTCGCGGCGGGCGTTGACGGCGGCTCGCATGAAATTCATCATCGACACTCCGGGGATCTCCACCGGGTACTGAAAACCTAAAAACACACCCTCGTGGCTTCTCACCTCCGGGGGCATGGCCAGGAGGTCTTTGCCATAGAACTCGGCGCTGCCCCCCGTCACCTTATAGGCCGGATTGCCGGCCAGCACCATCGACAGGGTCGACTTGCCGCTGCCGTTAGGGCCCATGATGGCATGCACCTCGCCGGGCTTTACCTCGAGGTTGATTCCTTTGAGTATCTCTTTTCCGTTGATCTCCGCATGAAGATTCGTGACCTTAAGCATTGCAGTATTGTTTGGATTTATTGTCTGTTACTATAACACGGGGGCGACCGGGGTGGTTGGATGAGCAATCCTCGGGACGCGCCTCCGACTGAGAAATGGTGCGGGCATGGCGCAATTGCTCCTCGAGGGCAAACTCGCTGAAGCTCTCGCTGCCGAGCGCCGCCGGGGCAATCCACATCACAGCCTCGATGATATTGCCATCGTCGGCACGACCATGACGCATGAGCTGGCCTGTGGGATTTATCCCCACCCCGATGTTGTAGGCTATCGAGAGCATGAGCAGATAATTGCCCACACAGAAGAAGGCCCCGAGCAGCGAGTTGAGTAGTCCGCTCTGTTCGGAATCGAGCGCCTCTCGTATCACCTTGGTGATGGCGCAGAATATCCGGTAGACTATGAAATATACGGCGCCGGCTCCTACATTGCTCGTAAGGTAATACCCCGACCGGGCGGTAATCCCTGCCGGAAGTATATTCTCGACCACCTGAGCCGCACCTTCGCAGAAGATATGCGCGCATACCACTCCGAAGGCCAGACCCAACACGGATGTCACCATCCCTGTGAGCCCGCGGCGGTAACCCCTTACCACTCCGAGCACAGCCACCACAATGGCTATGATATGAAACAGTGCGTCAGTCATCAAGCGTCGTTGTTCATAATCCACTCTCTCATCCCACCGCGCCATGCCATGCGGCATCCGCTCGGCAAGAATGAAAACTGACTACAAATTTACACCTTTAAATCCATTTTTCAAAATCCACACCCATCCTTATTCCCCCGATTATTCCCGATTCTATTGAAGAGATGACTTTGATGCACTTTGGTCTTAACATTCTTTAGGAGGATGAATCTCAGTTTTCATCCCTTTTTTTTGACTGATTGCACCTTTTTTTGTTACTTTGTAATCCCATTTCCTTCTCTGCCATCCCTCCCTCGCGTCTTTCCCCTCTGCTCACCTTGCCGACCCGTGATTAGGGTCGATCTTTAAGTTACTGCCCTATGAAATCACTACCGAAACTATCAGCCCTCGCTATGGTGGCCACCAAAGTGGTCGACCTGCGGGTGTGTCTGCTTTTCCTGGGAGTGATGCTGATACTGATCTATACATCGATCTGGGCCTATCGGCAGTTTATGACCTCTCCTCCGTATGTCGACCCGGAGAGGTATCCGGTAAGGGGTATCGATGTGTCGGCCCATAACGGGATGATGAATCTCGATGCGGCCGCTGCCGATGGCATACAGTTTATATTCATCAAGGCCTCGGAGGGCACCACATTCCGCGATGATAATTTCAATCTCAATTATCAGAAGGCCTCTCATGCCGGACTGAAAATCGGTGCCTACCACTTCTTCCGCTTCGATTGCGATGGGGTGAGTCAGGGTATCAATCTGCTCAATGCCATAGGTCGCCGGCCTCTCGATTTAGGTGTGGCCATCGATGTGGAGGAGAGTGGTAATCCTCCGGGTGTAGACTCCACTCTGATAGCACGCCGCCTGCAGGCCATGGCCGATTATCTCTATCTGAGCGGCTACCGGGTGACTTTCTATTCCAACCGCACCGGCTATTATGAGTATCTGCGGGAGAGCGCGCCGGGTTGCTGCCTCTGGATATGTTCCTTCCAGCCCACTCCGATTGAGGCGGAATGGACCTTCTGGCAGTATAACCATCACGGCAAGGTGGCCGGCATACGTGGTGATGTGGATCTCAACACCTTCTGCGGTTCGCAACAGGAATGGGAGAATTACCTCTCGGGCGCCGTGTGGCCCTACGATCTCCCGCCGGGACGATAACCCCCGCAGCTACTCTCCGACACCCGCCCGCGCCACACTCACCCCAGGCTCAAACCACACAATATCAGAGCCCCGCACGCGTTAATATCCATAATGACTTCTCCATCATGACGATTATACATAGGCCGACCCGCCATTTTAATATACTCCGCGCCACTCTCACTCTGCTCTGCGCAGTGGTGATGCTTCTCTGTGCCCCCTCTATGCAAGCCCACGACCCGGCGAAATACGCCGCTTCTTCCGTGCTGGCCGATGGCAAATGGGGCAAGGTAAAGGTGAGCTCCACAGGCATGCAGTTTGTGAGTGCGGCCACTCTGCGCCAACTCGGATTCTCCGACCCGATGCAGGTGAATGTCTACGGCTTCGGCGGTCGCCTACAGGAGGATTGCCTCCGGGAGTCTGACCCCGATGACCTCCCGATTCTCCCTTCGGTCAAGACCTCGGCGGGTGTATGGTTTTTCGGTCACAACCATATCCGCTGGACCCGATCCGGATCCTCAGCCAATATACCGTATACACATGATATGCAGCCATATGCCGAGGAGTCGTGGTATTTCATCAGCGACCGCGCCGCCACCGCACCGACCCTTCCGGCCGCCGTAGCTCCGGCCTCAGCAGCCGATGAGGTGACCACCTATACCCGCATGTTGCTGCACGAGCAGGACATCATCCACCCCTCTACGACAGGGCGAATATATCTTGGAGAGGATTTCCGCGCCACCCCCACCCGACGCTTCTCATTCGATCTGACCGACAAAGCAGATGACAAATTCCAGTATATGGTGGCGGTGGGCAACCGCGCCAATGCCGACGCCACACTCACGGTGACTCCCCCACAGGGTGATCCGCTGAGTATATCTCTTCAAAAACTTGCCAACAACGCAGGCGATTTCAATTCCAATTATCTGCAACATGCCACCGGTGTCAAGAGCGGATCCTGCTCTGCTGAGCAGCTTTCGCTCGAACTCACATATAAATGCAGCGGGACTTCTCGATTTGCAAATCTCGACTATATCGAGGTGGCCTATACCGCCCGCCTCACGATGCGCGAAAGCCAACTCTATTTCCCGCTCTATCTGCGCCGCAGCGCCCGCATAAGCATCGCCAATGCCCAAAGCGGTCTGCGCGTGTGGGACGTCACCGACCCTGTGCATCCCCGCGAGGCGACCGTGACCATCAATGGCACCACCGCCTCTTTTTTGGCTCCGGCAGGCAATCATGAGTTTGTGGCCTTCATCCCGGGGCAGGGGGGATACACCACAACCGATCCCACACAGGTAGAAAATCAGGATCTCCACTCTCTCAACACTCCTGATATGTTGATTATCTCTCCATTTGAGTATCTCACGGCCGCCAATACTCTGGCGGCATTCCATGCCGAGAACGATGGCCTGACAGTGCAGGTGCTCACCCCGGAGAAAATATACAACGAATTCTCTTCAGGCACCCCCGATGTGGGGGCTTTCCGCCGACTGCTGAAGATGTGGTATGACCGTGGCGGGGCACCCGCCCCCGACAACGGCAAGCCCACCGGGCGCATAGGCTATTGCCTCATCATGTCGCGCCCCACCTATGATAATAAGATGAAGATGGAGATCACGCGCAGCGCCGGCTATCCGCGCGTGCCAATCTGGCAGTCGCCCAATGGCGGCAGCTCGGAATCATCTTATCCCTGCGATGATTATATCACCATGCTTGAGGATTCCGACACCTCTTTTGATCTCAGGTCGCAGAAGCTTTGCGTAGCGGTGGGGCGCATGCCGGTGCGCTCGGCCTCGGAGGCATCGGCTATGGTACAGAAGTATATCGATTATGTAACTTCGACCGATCTTGGCGCATGGCGAAATGAATTTCTCGTAGTGGCCGATGACAAGGGTGATGATGGCGCATATTATCACATCAGCCAGTCGGAGGATATGGTCGAAGAACTCACTGCCACCACCACCGGGCGCCGCTTCCATTACGAAAAATTATATCTCGACTCATATGCCCCGACCGTAGGGCAGAATGGCAATACATATCCCGAAGCCAAGGAGAAACTGCTCCGGCTCTGGAACGACGGTGTGGCCCATATCAATTACATAGGCCATGCCTCGACTGTGGAATGGACCCACGAAAAGCTCCTCGAGTGGACTGATATCCAGGCATTCTCCAACCGCCGCCTGCCATTCCTCTACGCCGCCACATGCGACTTTGCCCGCTACGACCAGGACAACCTCTCGGGCGCCGAAGTGCTCTGGAATAATCCCGAGGGTGGTGTGATCGCTATGATCTGCCCCTCGCGTTCGGTATATATCACGGACAATGGCAAGCTTACGAAGGAATATGGCAAGGTGATGTTTGATGACTCCACCCCGGGTCAGGGGCGCCGTATCGGTGATATCATGATCGACGGCAAAAACCGTGTGACCGACGACAACCGACTCCGCTACGTGATACTCGGCGACCCGGCCATGCGCTACCGTCTCCCCTCCAATTCAATCGAGGTGACAGCCATCGACGATACTCAGGATATCGCCGACCTTGACCCGGATGACTACCCGGTGCTCCCGGCCCGCGGCCGCTCTCTGGTGAAGGGGGTGGTGCGACGTAGCGATGGCTCGGTCAATACCGATTTCAATGGTCTGATCGACCTCACCCTTTATGATGGGGCCAAGGCGTATACCTCCAATCCGCGTCCCAACGGGGAGACGATCAATTACGATAATCACGGTTCGCTACTGTACCGCGGCATGACCAAGGTCGCCGCCGGCGAATGGAGCACCACTCTGATTATCCCGGCCGATGTGGAGCAGCTCTACACCAATGCCCTCCTCTCCTGCTATGCATACTCCGAGGGGGGCGATGAGGCACATGGATCCTTCAGCGATTTCTATATCTTCGGATATGATGATTCTGCTCCGGAGGATAACGAGGGTCCGCAGATCCATTACTTTGCCCTCAACCGTGAGGATTTTGAGGATGGCGGGCTGGTGCATACCTCGCCTGTAGTGATGGCGAAAATATCGGATGAATCGGGCATAAATCTCTCTTCGCTCGGCATCGGCCATCAGATTACCCTCACTCTCGATGAGCGCACATATTTCGATGATGTGAATACATACTATACCCCCGATACCGAAGACTTCACAGCCGGAACTATCCTCTATCCGCTGCCGAAGCTCGAGGCCGGGGAGCACTCGCTGCGTCTCACCGTATGGGATAATGCCAATAATTCGGCATCGGCCGATATCAGCTTCAATGTGGCGGCGGCAAAACGTCCGGAAATCTACGACCTCTATACCGACGTCAACCCGGCCCGCGACCATGTGACATTCACCCTCTCAACCGATCGCCCGATGGCTTCGGTGGAATGCACCGTGGAGGTGTTTGACCTCAACGGACGCCGCGTGTGGACTTCGCAGCGCACCGCCTCGACCGATATGTTGGCCTCGATTTCGGTGACATGGGATCTCTGCACTTCGCAGGGTGTGCGTGTGCCGCGTGGTATCTACCTCTATCGCGCCACCGTCACATCACCCGACGGCACCTCGGCCACTCGCTCGCGCAAACTGGCCGTGACAGCTCAATGACCCTTCGCGCTCTCCTCTACCTCTCCTCTCACTTCCACTATCCATCACCCTATCCATACTGATAATCTCCTACTGAGGAAATGAAAATATACGCGGAATTTCCCATCACCGGCGACCGGGCCTCGATCCCCCTGATATGGCCCGACTCCTGCTGGCTTCTTTCCGACCGACCTCTTTATATACCCGATTTCGCCCGGGAATTTGTGGCAATACCGGCTCTGGCCTGCAAGGTGGGCCGATTGGGCAAGTGCGTGGCCCCGAGATTCGCATCGCGCTATGCGGGATCATGGACTGCGGCTCTTATCATACTCCCCGCCGATGCCCTTCGGTGCCTCTCGGAGGGGGTAATGCCGATGTGCAGCGATTGGTGTTTCGACAATTCTCTTGTGATCGGCGATTGGCAAGCGGAGCCCCTCCGGCACCTTGATGTCTCGGTGGAGCCTGCCGACATGTGGGTCCCCGCCACTCTGAGTGTGCTTACCGAGTCGGCCTCGGCCGCTCTGATGCAGAGCCTCTGCAATCTCTCGGAGCATAACACCCTGAAGATGGGGGATCTGATTCTGGCTCCTCTCCCCGTGCCACCCATACCGCTCGCGGAGGGGATGAATGTAGCAATCCGGGCTATGGATCATCCGCAGGAGCCTGATTCCCCCTCAGAGACTATCCCCGGGTCGCTCTCCTCCAGCGCTCCATCCTCCTCATCTTCCACCCCGCGACCCATTCTCACCACCAGATTCAAATAGCCCCCCCCAACTCAGCAATCATCATGACACAACGATACATTATCTCATCACTTCTTATCTCAGCCGCCTCGCTGCTCTCTCCCATTGCGGCCGATGCCTCCGTAAGGTTCATGACGGAATCGAATATGGCCTCGGGCAAGTGGGTCAAGGTAGGCGTAGACTGCACTGGAGTGTTCGAGATCTCTTATGCCACTCTCCGCTCGATGGGATTCTCCGACCCGCAACGGGTGGCCGTGCTCGGCCGAGGCGGCAAACAGTTTGACATGAATTTCACCGATGAGACCGGATATCCCATTTATTCCGATCAGCTGCCGGAAGTGGCGGTGATTCATGAGGGAGAGAAACTCTATTTCTATGCCGAGGGTCCGGATCAATTCACCATCAATCGTAGGGCAGCCGATGTGTCGGGTGGATATTTCCAGCATACCAACCGCAATATCTACTCCTCGATGGGGTATTATTTCCTCACCGATTCATGCGAGCCGTCGATGATGAAGTCGGTCGATGTGGGCAATAACCCCGATGCGCTGATTCCGCTCTCGAATGGGTTCGGAATGGTGAGCCATCAACTCGACCTGCACCAGAACTCCACCGATACCGGACAGCTATTCTATGGCGAAGCTATCTCGGGAGCCAATTCCCGACTCACATGGCAGGTGGAACTCCCCGATGCCATAACCGGCGCACCGGGCGCCATGGAGTGCCTCTATTATCTCGACCATATGATTCCGGGCACCTGGAGCTATGGCATCGAGGAGGATAAGAGCACAGCTGCCGATATGTATAGTTTCAAAAATATGGGCAGCAGCGCCATCCGGTCGCTCGATCCATCATATCTGCCGCTCACCATCCCGGGCAATACAGCCACCGTATTCGTGAATGTGAATATCGGTGAGGTTCCGGTAATCGGTAACCTCGATTACTGGACTCTGACCTACAGCCGCACGCTCCCCTCGCTGCGCACTCCGGGTGGCCAACGCATGAATCAGGATTTCATAGCCTTCCCCAATGCGCTTAGCGGTGCCGACTGCTCGCTGCGCCTGCCGGGAGGCGCAGGGTTTATGGCTTTTGATGTGACCGATCCTGCCCAACCTCTGAATATGACCGTGACACCCGCCGGTGCCGACGGACTGGTGCGACTCAACTGCGCCAACGCTCATTCAAATCCGCCGCAGGTGGTGGTCTTCGACCCTCTGATGCCGCAGCATCAGATCAAGGGGGTGGAGACCGGTTATACGGCTATCGCCAATCAAGACCTGCACCGCCGCGCGGCCGAGGGTGCCGATCTGGTGATAATATGCATCCCGCAACTCTATGATGTGGCGCGCCGCATCGCTATGATCCATGAGGAACATGACGATATCAAAGTGCTCGTGGCCACTTCCGAGGAGTGCTATAATGAATTTTCAGCCGGACTGCCCGACCCGATGGCCTATCGAGCATTGGTCAAGGCCACTTACACATCTCCTCTACCCTGCCGCAACCTGCTCCTGTTGGGTCCGCTCTATTCCGATTTCCGCGGAGTGGTCAATGATAAGCAGCCCCATGAGGGTCTCATAGCCTATCAGTCGTCGATGCTGATGGAGGAGAAGGGGGCGCCTAATGCCAATGATGTGCTGGGCATGATGGGGGATTATATCGATCTGTCGAAAATCTACTCCTGTGAGATGCAGGTGGGCGTGGGTATACTCCCGGTGCGATATCCGGCCGAGGCCGATATAATCGTGGAGAAGATAGAGCGATATCTGAAAGCTGAGAATCTCCCCTATTATCTGAATCTATTCACCCATGTGGGGGGCATCGGCAATTCCCACACCCATGAGCTGCAGGCAGTGCAGCAGTCGCATCTCGCCGACCGTCTGAGCGACTATTCAGTCATATCTTCTACGGTGCCGGTCGATGCATATGGTTTCATTCCGGCCCAGGAACGCATGTTTCATGATCTCGACCAGGGTCGCCTTATGATGGTATACTACGGCCATGGCTCGGGCAAGATGCTCAATCAGGAGGGCGATTTCTTTACGGCGGCCGACGTGTATCGGCTGCGCAATAAGTATCTCCCCTTCATAGGATTCGCCGGCTGCTCGCTCTCTGACACCGACCGTGGCAACCGAGGATTGGGTGAGTCGATCGTGCTCTCCACTCGATATGGAGCCATCGGTTCGCTGATTGCCACACGCGAAACGTGGTCGGGTGAGAATGGTCTCCTTTTCGAGTCGCTTTATACCAATCATTTCCGGGATGGAGACAAGAGCACATCTCCGGTGCATTCCACCCAGCTCACCATCGGTGAGCTGGTGGCACGCACCAAGAGCCAGAACAATAACAACAACGAACTCACCTACCTCCTCATCTGCGACCCGGCCCTGAAGATTCCGGCGCCGATACGCCGCGTGTTTTTCCAGGGTGCATCCCCCATTCTTACAGCCGGCAGCCGTGTGAAAATCAAGGGTTATGTGGGGGGACCGGCCGGCTCGGGTGAAATCGACGGTCGCTTCAACGGCACTGCTGTGGTGCGGCTCATGCAACCTTCGTATACCTATATATCTCCCGATATATGCACCGGCGACAATACCGAACTGCGTGTGCCGGTCAATGACCAACTCCTCAGCATGGGCACCGCCATGGTGCAGGATGGCCAGTTTGAAATCGATCTGATTGTGCCGGCTGCGGCCGCCGATTTCGAGGGGCTCATAGGGCGCATCCATGTGTGTGTATACAATCCCTCGGAGAGAATAGCCGGCGGTGGGCAGATCTCGGGCACATATGCCCCGGCATCGCAAAACTCCTCTATAGCCGCCGACAAGTATCCTCCCGTGATTGAGCATTTCTCGTTCGACCCGGAATTGAAGGAACTCTCCGTGCGGGTATCTGATGATGTGGCTCTCAGCTATTCGACCGATGCACTCAACCCCTCCTTCCGCCTGCTGATCGATGGCCGAGAATTCCCCGCCGCTCTCCACGCGCCTGCCATCACCGAGCCCGATTGCGAGGCCTACACCCGCAATATCCCCATCCCCGACATATCCGAGGGGGATCATACAGCCACACTGACCGTATGCGATGCCGCCGGCAACCGAGCCTCGGCTCAGACCACATTCTCGTTCCGCCCCACCATCCCCTGGTATGCCATCTCTCTCCGCTCGAAGGCCGTAACTTCGCTGGCCACTTTCGATGTGGTCGGCATGCTCCCGGATGAGGCCGACATAGTGGTGCTCTCCCCCCAAGGCACTGAAGTGGCCAGAATAGCTATCGACGGCCGCACCACCGAATGGACCCCCGCCGACACCTATGGCAACCCCCTTGCTCCGGGCCTCTACAAAGCCTACCTCATCGAAACCGGCAGCGGCTCACGCAAAGGCCACTCTGCCCTGATCGACCTCCCTCTCACAGGGCAATAATCCCGGGGATTTTCAGTTATATATTCAGGATCCGATGGTCGGTGATGCAGCCGGCTGCGGGTCCTGATAATTTTTCCCGTTTAGAGCGCGTTCCAAAGATGATGAAACGATTTCTATCGATTCTCCTGGTGATGGCCTGCATTATGCCGGCTATGGCTGCCGGAGAGAACGACATTAAAGACAATGACTTCAACCCCGTCAACACCGGTGTGACCACATTGAGCATCGCCCCGGATGCACGTGGCTCGTCGATGGGTAACCTCGGCGCGGCCACCGATCCCGATATGAACTGTCAGTTCTGGAATCCGTCGAAGTATGCATTCGCATATTCCACCGGCGGACTCTCGATCTCCTATACTCCGTGGCTGCGAAAGATCGTCAATGATATCTTCCTCGCCAATCTCGCAGGATACTGGAAACTGGGCAGCGGCGATAATCAGGCCCTCTCGGCTTCGTTCAGATATTTCTCGCTGGGCGAGGTGTCGATGTCGGGCAACGATACCGGATTCGACACTCCGATGCAGACCATCAACCCCTATGAGTTCGCTTTCGATGTGGGCTATTCACGCAAGCTTTCGGAGAAATTCTCGATGGGCGTCGTGCTCCGATATATCCTCTCCGACCTCAGTTATGAGGATGCTTATTCGGGAGAGACCAACACCGCAGCCTCCGCTTTCGGTGCCGATATCTCGGGTTATTTCGTGACCTATCCGATGGTGGGGCGCAATGAGTGCCAATGGTCGTGGGGTTTCAATATCAGCAATATCGGATCGAAGGTGAGCTACGACCATGGAGCCACCTATGCATTCCTCCCCACCAATCTGCGACTGGGCACCAATTTCATGTTCCCTCTGGCCGACTATCACACCCTCTCGCTGGGTCTGGACCTCAACAAACTCCTTGTGCCCACCAAGCCACGACTGAAGGACTTCGAGGACACTCCGGAGGGACAGGCTGCCTACGATGAGGCTCTGGAGAAGTGGGAGACTATGTCGCCGATCACAGGTATCTTCAAGAGTTTCAGCGATGCCCCGGGTGGTTTCGCCGAGGAGCTGAAGGAGATCAATGTCTCGGTAGGCGGTGAATACTCGTATAATCAGCAGTTCTTCGTGCGTGCGGGTTATAACTATGAGAATGCCACAAAGGGTGGTCGCTCTTACTTCGCTTTCGGTGCGGGATTCTCGCTCAATGTGGTGCAGCTCGATGCTTCTTATATGTTGGCCACTGCACAAAGTTCGCCGCTCGACCAGACTCTGCGATTCACCCTGACTTTCGATATGGATGGACTGCGCGATCTGCTCGGCAAGCGCAACCGCTGATTATTTCCCTATAAGTATATGGACTGCAATTTCAGAATAGGCTCCGGATTTGATGTGCACCGGCTTGTGGAGGGGCGCGACCTCTGGCTATGCGGCCTCCGCATCGACCATCATCTCGGGCTGTTGGGACATAGCGACGCCGATGTGGCGATCCACGCCCTCTGCGACGCGCTGCTCGGGGCTCTCGCCCTGGGCGATATCGGCAAACTTTTCCCTGACTCCGACCCGCGATATAAGGGTATCGACTCGAAGATACTCCTGAGCCATGTGGTGGCCGAGGTGCATCGCATGGGGTGGAAAATCGGCAATGCCGATATCACCATCTTGGCCGAGCGACCGAAACTCCGGCCTCATATCGACCGGATGAGGGATTGCCTCGCGGAGCTACTCGATATCCCGGCCGACCGCACTTCGGTAAAGGCCACCACCACCGAAGGTCTCGGCTACACAGGCCGGCAGGAGGGCATAGCCGCCCAGGCCTCGGTGCTTATTTATCGATGATTTATGTGGAGTCTCCATGGGGATAATAAAACCCGCGGAGACTCGCACCGCATATAGCACCGCCCCCTCTCTCCTCAATTTTTCACTTATTCTCTTCCCCATGAATTCAGACAATATCTTCAACTTTACACAGCCCGATCCGGAGGCCGAGGCTCACGCTCCATCGATCGATGATGTATATACCGGGGCCGATGAGGATACCTCCGACATCGAGACGCCGGCCTATATCGAAACTGAATACAACGACGACGCCATCCAGACTCTGGAATGGAACATACATATACGCCGCCGACCCGGTATGTATATCGGAAAACTCGGCGACGGCACCCACATCGAAGACGGTATCTATGTGCTCCTCAAGGAGGTAATCGACAACTCGATCGATGAATTCAATATGGGTGCCGGCAAACGCATCGATATCACAGTCGACGACGACGGCACCGCCACTATCCGCGACTATGGCCGAGGCATACCGCTGGGGAAAGTGCGCGAAGTGGCTTCGGAAATCAATACCGGCGGCAAGTTCGACAGTAAGAATTTCCAGAAGTCGGTCGGACTGAACGGTGTGGGTCTGAAGGCGGTCAATGCCCTTTCGACCGAATGCGAAGTCTGCTCCTTCCGCGATGGCAAAATGGTGCGGGTGAGCTTCGAGCAGGGATATCTGCGTGAACACACCGACCAGCTCCCCACCTCCGAGCCCAACGGCACAATGGTGAAATTCCACCCCGACCCGGAGCTCTTCAAGAACTATCGGTTCAATTCCGACTTCCTGGAGACGATGGTCAACAATTATACATACCTCAACACGGGCCTGACAATCTACTTCAACGGCCGGCGCTATCTCTCGCGCCATGGTCTGGAGGATCTGCTGAAAGACCGTCTCACCGCCGAGCCCCTCTACCCTCTGATTCATCTCAAAGGGGAGGATATCGAGATGGTGCTCACTCATACCGACCAGTATGGAGAGGAATACTATAGCTTTGTCAATGGCCAGAACACCACTCAGGGGGGCACACACCTCACTGCATTCCGCGAACATGTGACGCGCACCATCAAGGAGTTCTCGGGCAAGGGATATGAATTCTCCGATATCCGCAATGGAATTGTGGCCGCTGTGGCGGTCAGAGTGCAGGAACCGGTGTTTGAATCGCAGACCAAGACCCGACTCGGCTCCAATAAGATCTCGCCCGAGGAGGATGCACCGACGGTCAATAAATTTGTGGGCGATTTCATCAAGAAGGCGCTCGATGATTATCTGCATAAGCACACCGATACGGCCGAGGTGATGCTCCGCAAGATCGCCGCCTCGGAGAAGGAGCGCAAGGCGATGTCGGGCGTGGCCAAACTGGCCCGCGAAAAGGCCAAGAAGGTGAGTCTGCATAATAAGAAACTGCGCGACTGCCGCTGGCATTACAACGATACTCTGCCGCAGAACGCCAAGATTGACCGCCGCGATGAGTCGGCTATTTTCATCACGGAGGGTCTGTCGGCCACCGGCACTATCACGAAGGTGCGCAATGCCGAGACTCAGGCCGTATTCTCGCTGCGAGGCAAACCTCTCAATTCCTTCGGTCTGACCAAGGAGGTGGTGTATAAGAATGATGAGTTCAATCTGCTGCAGGCCGCCCTCAATATCGAGGATGGCATTGAGGGGCTCCGCTACAACAAGGTGATTATCGCCACCGATGCCGATGTCGACGGTATGCATATCCGCCTGCTGGTGATTACGTTCTTCCTGATGTTCTTCCCGGATCTGGTGAAGAAGGGGCATGTGCATATCCTGCAGACGCCCCTCTTCCGTGTGCGCAATAAGAAGGTGTCGCGCCGTGCTAAGGGGAAGGGGCGGAAGAAGAGTAAGGATGACCGCCCGGATGGTGAAAAGGATACCTACTATTGCTACACCGATGAGGAGCGTATAGCAGCCATCAACCGATTTGGCAAAGATGCCGAAATCACCCGATTCAAAGGTCTGGGTGAGATCGATGATGTGGAGTTTGCCGAGTTTATCGGCCCGGATATGCGACTCGACCCGGTGAAGCTCAACCGTGATGATACGGTCGAAAAACTCCTGGAGTTCTATATGGGGAAAAATACGATGGACCGCCAGAATTTCATTATCGACAATCTCGTGGTGGAGGACGATTCGCAGATATGAAAGCTTTTTTCGCCGGGAGTTTCAATCCCTTTACTATCGGTCATCTCGACCTGGTGGCCCGCGCTCTTGCCATTTGCCCTGAGGGGGTGGTGATCGGTGTGGGCTACAACCTGCATAAAGGTGATCAGTTGCACACCCAGGAGCGAGTGGAGCATCTGCGTAAGCTCTTCGAGCAGGTGCCGCATGTGGAGGTAATTGCATATTCGGGGCTTACGGTCGATGCCGCGGCCCGGGCCGGCGCCGGTGTGCTGCTGCGAGGCTTCCGCAATGCCATAGATGCGGAGTATGAACGCAATCTGGCCGCCGCCAACCGCCTTGTGGCTGATATCGACACCATCATGCTCCCATGCCGCCCGGAACTCTCTCCGATCTCATCATCGATGGTGAGGGAGCTGAAGCACAACGGGCGCGATGTGTCGCAGTTTCTCCCCACTCATGCTCAGTGTCTTGATGCCTGCGTCCCCGCAGCCTTCAAGAGCACTACCCATAAATAAATATGACTATTATGCGCAAGAATGCCATACTCTCTCTTCTCCCCGTGGCTCTGATGCTCACGGGCATACTCGCCGGCCGGGCTTTCCGCACCGACTCGCCGGAACAGAAACTACTCATGGCCGAAAAGGCTATAGCGCAGCTATATGTTGATTCGGTCGATGAAAATAAGATGGTGGAGGATGCTATACGTGGCATGCTCGAGAAGCTCGATCCACATTCAGCCTATTCCACTCCCGAGGAGACCCGCGAACTCAACGAGCCCCTGCAGGGTAATTTCTCCGGTATCGGGATCACGTTCAATATGAGTTCGGATACGCTCTATGTAATCCAGACCGTGAGCGGCGGACCCTCGGAGCGTGTAGGTATTCTGGCGGGCGACCGTATCATCGCTGTCAACGACACGGCCATAGCAGGCGTGAAGATGAAGAATTCCGATGTGATGAAGCGCCTGCGAGGCCCGAAGGGCACGGATGTGGATGTCACTGTGCTGCGCATCGCGGCTCCGGCCGAGGTCGATACCATCGATTTTACCATCACTCGCGCCGATATACCTATCTACAGCGTGGATGCAGCCTATCTGGTGGATGCCTCTACGGGATATATACGTATCAACCGGTTTGCCGCCGAGACGGCCAAGGAGGTGCGCGATGCAATACGCCGTCTGAAGAAGGAGGGGATGAAGCAACTTATCCTCGACCTGACCGATAATGGCGGCGGCTATCTTCAGGCATCGACCCAACTGCTGGGCGAACTCCTCCCGGAGGGCTCGCTGGCGGTATATACGGAGGGGTTGAATTCTCCGCGCTATGATGCCACAGCACAGCCGGAGGGGAAGACTCCCCTATTTGCCGATGGCCGACTTGTGGTGATGGTGAATCAATACTCTGCTTCGGCCTCGGAGATTACTTCGGGGGCGGTGCAGGACCACGACCGTGGTGTGGTGGTGGGTCGCCGGTCGTTTGGCAAGGGGCTCGTGCAGCGACCCCTCCCTCTGCCGGATGGCTCTATGATACGCCTCACCGTGGCTCATTATTATACCCCGACCGGACGCGATATCCAGAAACCATACAGCAAGGGGGATGAGGATGCCTATCGCCGTGATATCGAGGAGAGATTCAATCATGGGGAGCTGATGCATGAAGACAGCATACGCCGCAATGATTCCACTGTCTATCGCACACTGCGACTGAAGCGCCCCGTATATGGCGGGGGCGGTATCACGCCCGATGCTTTCGTGCCGCTCGACACCATGGAGTATACAAAGTATTACCGCAATGTGATGGCCAAGGGTCTGATCAACCGCTATGCGATCGGTTATGTCGATGCCAACCGTAAGGAGATACGCCGCCGATTCAAGACCGATGATGCCTTTGTGAAGGGCTTCGAGGTGACCCCGGATATGCTGGAGGCGCTCCGAGCCATGGCCGATAAGGAGGGGGTGGAGTTTGACCGGGAGCAGTTCGAGCGCTCGGCCCCCCTCTTCGGGATGGTAATCAAGGGGCTGATAGGTCGGGATATCTACGACAATGCCACCTATTTCAAAGTATTCAACAGTCACGACCCTATCTTCCGTCGTGCATATGAGATAATTAATTCGCAGGATTACACTACATTACTCTCCCCTCCCCTCCCGAGCAATGAAGAGTGACAATCAATACGCCTATTCCTTATCCTCTATGGTGCTCTTTCGCCCGGCTTGCGCGCTGCTCACCCTTGGTCTGGGTATCGGCGCTGCAGTGCAGGCACAAGGAGCCTCACCATCACCTTATGGCGACCCTGCCGCAGTGGTATCACCCTATCCCGCCGGGGAGATACCTTGCAGCGGTGCCTCAGTCGATTCTATCAAAATGGCGGAACTGGAGCAGCTGAAGTGGTCGGTGCCACGCGATTCGCTGATCCGGGAGGTGTGGCGCAATCAGCCGTCGCCGCTGGCCACACCACGCGTGTTCAGAGGGTTGCAGCCGCTGCGACGCCCGCATTTCTCTGTGCCTGAATATCGATTCCGGATGCGCCGCAGCCCGGGCTACGATGCCGACCGATATGCCGGCATACTATATGCCGAACCAATCCTGGAAGAGGATCTCGAGGAGGGCGACGAACTCCTCAGTATCTCCCCGGCCGATACGGTGGTGGCCTCGCGCCCGCGCCCATATATCGAATGGGATGATGTGCCGCAGCCGATTCTGAAGGATGAATCGGTGCAGGCCACCGACACCCGGCCGGAGGAGGAGGAACCTCTACCCGACCCGACCCAATTTGTGACACCGGCCTGGATCCGGGCCCGACGCGACGCGCAGGCCATCAGCGATGAGATGGCCTATGTGATGATGATGACCGATCCTACCGATATCGGTTATCTCTATTGGCAGCTCCCGGTGGCTCCGCAGGTGAAGGATGATCCGCGCGAGTATTCCCGCTATCTTATGCATCATGCCATGCCGATAGTGGATGTGGCCGATGCGGTGCTCCCGAAGAGTGAGCAGCGGCGGGTGTACTGGCTTCATACTGTGGGGAGCGCTCTGCAGTTCTCGCAGGCCTATATCAGTGATAACTGGTATCAGGGTGGCAATGATTATCTTGCCCTCCTGTTCAATTTCAACTGGGATGTGGCTCTGAATACGGTCTATAAGCCGAATCTGATGTTTACCAGCTCTTTATCCTATAAGCTGGCGGTCAATTCCAATTCCAAGGAGGCGCTGCATCATTATTCGATCTCGCAGGATGCGCTACAGTATAACCTAAAGGCTGGTCTGAAGGCTTTCAGGAAGTGGTTCTATTCTTTCAATCTGCAGTTCAAGACCCAGATCTTCAATACCTATCCGGCCGATTCTCCCGATATGACAGCGGCTTTTCTCTCTCCGGCCGACCTGAATATGGGTCTCGGTATGACGTATAATACCGAGGCTCTGAGCAATCGACTGAAGCTGTCGGTGTCGGTATCGCCGATTTCATATAATCTGAAGACCTGCATCAACCACCGCATTGATCCCGCTCTATTCAATATCGAGCCGGGACGCAAGACCCGCAGTGAAATCGGTTCGAATGCAGAGGCTACTCTTAGCTGGGATATTACATCCAATATCAGCTGGAAGTCGAGGATGTTTCTTTTCACCGATTATCATTATTTCCAGGCTGATTGGGAGAATACCTTCACATTTAATATCACGCGTTTCCTCTCCACGCAATTCTATATCCATCCGCGCTATGACTCATCGACTATCTTCGGTGCCTCGGATTGGCATTATTGGCAGTTGAAGGAGATTCTTAGTTTCGGACTGAGCTATACATTCTCTACCAAACCCTGAGCACCATGACAGTGAGAGTATCCCCGCGCGGCAGCGACCGCATAGCGACACAGCGCATCTCTGATGGCTTCTGCCTCCGGTGGCTGCGGTGGCTGCTCCTGCTGTCGGCTCTCCTCCCCGCCGCGATGCGCGGGGAGGAGCCGTCGCTCTGGCGAGCGGAGGAGATCTGCCGCAATCGTGGCGTGGCAGAGGAGCGGCTGGCCTCTCTCCCGCTCCGCGCGCTGGAGGGAATATGGGAGTTCCCGGCCGATGAAGTGGCGCTGGTGGTGCTGCGCATCCCGGAGCAGAAGGGGCGATATGGGGTGTATCTGCTTGAAAGTGTGGATTGCCGCCTATGGCCGGGGATGCAGCTGGGATGGCTGGAGGAGTCGGCCGACCCGAAGAAATTCCGCATCTCGCTGTCGTCGCGCATCAATAAGGGGATGCCGGTGGGGAATATGCAGGGGATGGCTACTCTGGGAAAGGATGCCGATATGCTCACTATTGAGATGCCTAAGGTGAAAGTCTCCATCACACCGTCGGTGCTGCTGCCATCGCTCTGGAATATGTTCAAACTTTCTACCCGACTCTCTACGCGCAATCCGCTCGAGCGATTGCCTCAGGGATGGGTGAAGACTTTCCCTTCGTATGACGGAAGCGGTTCGTCGCGACGATATATACGGTATCTCTAAGAGCGCATCTCAATCCCTTATTTCCTCAATTACTCTCATATGCATCACTATCCACACCGACCGGTAATCAGACGGTATATACCGGTATCTCTGACAATCCTCTCCATTATGGCGTGCATCGGCCTGCCGGCCGGGGCTCGCAAGGTGCGCTTGTCGCTGAAGGCTCCGGTGGTGGAGCAGAAGAGCGGCGACAAGAGCCGGACGCTGATGCCGAAATCGGAGGAGTTGGATTCAATACGTGTGGCGCAATGGGCCGACAGTATTACATTTGCCGGATTTGACAAACCGCTTCAGTCCACACGCGAGACATTTTTCGTGACCAACAACACACCCATCCCGATTGCATGGATTTCACTCGATATCACGTATCTCGATATGGATGGGAGAATGCTGCACCGCAGAGAGGTGCGCATAGATATTGATCTGCCGCAGGGGGAGACACGATTGGCCTCGGTCAAATCGTTTGACCTCCAGAAGAGTCTCTATTATCACCGTAGCCACACTTCAAAGCGCAGCACGGCTATCCCTTTTACGGTTGAATTCGCAGTCAGAGGAATCGGACGCCGACTATGAGCGAGAGAACTTTCTGATGATGGATCCCTATCCCTTGGCGACAGGATTTTTTGAACGCGCTCTGAAGCGGCGTGCAAAGAGCCTACTCGTCTCCCGACGGCATGCGGCCCGAAACACTCGTATATTTACCACCGAATCAAGTGAATAACGGCCGGGACCGGCAAAGGTCAGAAGCAGTGTGGCGGCAAGCACCTCCAGCTGCCAGGCATTTACCATGCCGAAGCTCACATCGTAGAGCACTCCGTAGGCCAGCACACCGGAGGCCACCGCCATGATGGGGCGGCATAGGCAACCCGCAGCCACGGCCACGGCGCCCAGCATTAACCCGGCCATCCGGACCGGGCTGTCGGTGGCAACGCCTTCGGCCACAAGCCACACCCCGCAACCTATACGCACCAGCAGAAGCAGCACACTCATGGCCACATTGACCGAGGTGGAGCCAAACAATCCGCGCAACATCCTCACTCCCGCCTCATGGCGCGCCAGAAGCGCTCCCTGACGGCTCAGTCGCCGGCGCAGCAAAAAACGAAGTAACTCAGGATCGCGCGCCCCTGTAGGGGCCGACGAAGGATTGACGGTGATTACTGTATTCATGGCTATTGAGGGTATTGCTATTGTTAAGAGCAAGTTCTAATTAAGTGTCGTAGATTTCGACCGATGACTTGACAGGTGGTCAACATCGGTTATATTCTCACAACAAATTTTCACACCTTTGGTTGGGTCATGGATCCCCTTCGATGCGTTTTCTCGCAAAAAAAATGTGGCGCGGATATTGCGTATCCGGGATTTTGGTTGTAATTTTATCACATGAACCGAATCGCCAAACTTTACTTCAGATATGGCACCATGGGGTCGGCCAAGACTGCCATGCTGCTCACCACAGCATATAACTTCGAGGAGCGGGGTCTGAATTACCTCTGCTTCAAGCCGGTGGTCGACACGCGCGATGACCGAAATGTGATCCGCTCGCGTATCGGCATTGAGCGGGAATGCGGCTGGATTTATGCAGATTCCGATATGTATGAGATGATTTGCCATATTGTGAAGAGCAATCCGGAGGCATCGCCGAGATGGATTCTGGTGGATGAAGCGCAGTTTCTCTCAGCTGCTCAGGTGGATCAGTTGGCAGCGGTGGTCGATGACTTCGCCATCAATGTGATATGCTATGGCTTGCGCACCGATTTCAAGGGGAATCTCTTCGAGGGATCGAAGCGACTATTCGAGATGGCTGATACTATCGATGAGGTGAAGTCAACTTGCACCTGTGGCCGCAAGACTATCATGAATGCGCGTATCGATGCCAATGGCGATATCATCACCGAGGGAGCTCAGGTGGAAATCGGCGGAAATGACCGATATGTGGCCTGCTGCCGTAAGTGCTGGCGCAACCGCCGGCTGGAGCGGATGCATAAGAACTGACGCGGTTTGGATCCAAATCATCCTCTCCCCTTCTCCATCCTCTCATCCTCTCATCCTCCCATCCTCCTATAAACTATTGAATACTAACCTTCTGATATCATATGATCAACACCGAAAACCGTAAGAAAATCATCGACCTCATCCAGCGCGAGGTCGTGCCGGCTGTGGGTTGTACCGAACCCGCCGCCGTGTCGCTATGTGTGGCAAAAGCCACCGAACTTCTGGGCTGCCTCCCCTCCGAAATCAAGGTGCGCCTGAGCACCAATATCTTGAAGAATGCCATGGGTGTGGGAATCCCGGGCACAGGCATGATCGGCCTGCCTATCGCCATCGCGCTGGGGGCGCTGATCGGTAAGTCGGAGTATGGACTGGAGGTGCTCCGCGATGTGAATGATGAGACTGTGGCTCGCGGCAAGGAGTATATCAATACTCATAATATTGATATCAAACTCTTTGAGAATGCTCCCTCCAATCTGCACATCGATGTGGAGGTGTGTCACGACACCGACCGTGTGCGCGCCACTATCTCGCGTCAGCACACCAATTTCGTATATCTTGAAAAAAATCGTGCGGTAATCTTCAATGAGGAACCCGTGGCCGAATCCGCCACCGAGGGCACCGCTGAGGGTAAAGAGGATTTCCAACTCGACCTGCACACGGTGTGGGAGTTTGCCTCCGAATCACCGCTGGAGGAGATTGATTTCATTCTGGAGGCACGCCGCCTCAACAGCGCTGCCGCTGAATTGGCACTGAAAGCTCCGTATGGTCACTCGCTGGGCAGCACAATGCGCGATTTCGGCACTCCACTCTTCGGCGACACGCCCATAGCGCATATGATTTCACTCACTTCGGCCGCCTGCGATGCCCGAATGGGTGGAGCCCCGGTGCCGGTGATGTCAAATTCGGGCTCGGGCAATCAGGGCATATGTGCCACGATGCCGGTGGTATCGTATGCCGCCGATATCAAGGCCTCTGATGAGCAGTTGGTGCGCGCCCTGATCCTGAGTCATCTCACTTCGATATATATCAAGCAGAGTCTGGGCCGACTGTCGGCTCTATGCGGATGCGTGGTGGCCTCCACCGGAGCCGCAAGCGGATTGGTTTATCTGATGGGTGGAAATTATGAGCAGGTGGCCGCAGCTGTGAAGAATATGGTGGCCAATCTCACCGGCATGATATGCGACGGCGCCAAACCCTCCTGCGCCATGAAGATCTCTTCGGGTGTGGGCACAGCCATGATGTCGGCCATGATGGCAATGCAGGGCCACTGCGTGACAGCGGCCGAAGGTATCATCGACGAAGATGTAGACCGCACCATCCGCAACCTCACATCGATAGGCCGCGATGCCATGCGCGCCACCGACCTCTATGTGCTCGATATCATGACCTGCAAATAAGAAATATGTTGAATCCGCACTGAAAATCAACCACAAAAGTGAATTGACTATTGCAGATTAGCAAAAAAAATATTAACTTTGTGCGATTATTCCCGGAAGGCCCACCAAAGAGCCCGGTATCAGCACCGTGCCGCCTGAGGGACCAACGTTTAAATTCAATTTAAAACCAGCGATGTACGCAATCGTAGAAATCAAAGGACAGCAGTTCAAGGCCGAGGAAGGCAAGTACCTGTATGTCCACTATCTCGGCGAAGAAGCCAAGCAGGGTGACCAGGTCGTATTCGACAAAGTGCTTCTCATCGATGCCGACGGCGACGTGAAGGTCGGTGCTCCTGCCGTGGAAGGTGCAAAAGTAACCGGCGAGGTGCTCGAAAACCTCGTGAAGGGTGAGAAAGTGATCGTCTTCAAGAAGAAGCGTCGCAAAGGCTATCGCCGTAAAAACGGCCACCGCCAGTTCTTCACCAAAGTGATGATCAAAAATATTAACGCTTAAAAATTCATCTAAGATATGGCACATAAAAAAGGTGTCGGTAGTTCGAAGAACGGCCGCGAATCAGAAAGCAAACGCCTCGGCGTGAAAATCTTCGGTGGATCTAACTGCAAGGCAGGCAACATCATCAAGCGTCAGCGTGGCACTCAGCACCACCCCGGTCTCAACGTGGGCATGGGCAAGGACCACACTCTCTTCGCTCTGATCGATGGCGTAGTGGTATTCACCACCGGCAAGGAAGGCCGCAAGTTTATCAACGTGCAGCCCCACTCTGCCAACTAAACCGCATTTCACTTCGGGCTTTCAGCCCGTCGGAGTCGGCTCGCTTCTGCGAGCCGACTTTTTTTTGCACCCCCACGCACTGCTATTCGCAAATTGCCTGCTATACAACTTCCTCCCGGAGCCACACCCCGGGGTTCTGAGCATTCCGAGACATCTGAGCCCTCTGGCCCTTCGCCACTCCGATTCCTCTGTATGCTATCTGTCGGGCCTCTGAGTGTCTGCATAATTTCACTACTAAGTATTGCATAGTAGTAAAATATTCACTACCTTTGCCACCGCAAAACCAATTTATCAAAATTTCCTCTTATGAAAATCAAAGGCATCTCCCTCCTTGTCGCCGGTTGCGCCGCTTATGCAGCCGCAGCCGCGCAGACGCCGCAGCCACAGCAACTCTCTGAAGCCCAACTCGATTCGCTGGAACGCGTGGCCTACGGCGATACGCATAATCTCGACGAACTCGTTGTCACAGCCGATTCCCCACTCGTGAAAGTCAATGGCAACCAACTCACCTACGATGTGGAACAAGACCCCACCGCCTCAGGACAATCAGTACTCGATATGCTCCGTAAAGTGCCTATGGTGAGCGTCGACGGCCAGGATAACATCTCCCTGAAGGGTGCATCGGATTTCAAAATCTATGTCAATGGCCGACCGGATCCGATGCTCTCCCAAAATGCATCGACAATTCTGAAAGCAATGCCGGCCACAGCCGTGAGCAAGGTGGAGGTAATCGCCGACCCGGGCGCAAAGTATGATGCCGAGGGCACCGCGGGCATAATCAATATCGTCACCGAAAGAAAGCAGAGCAATGCAGGCTATAACGGCTCGGCCAATCTCGCCGTGACCAATCGCGATATCATGGCCGGACTCTTCGGCGGAGCAAAGTGGAACCGACTCACCCTCAATGCAAATGTGAATTATATGAATGCCAATATGTTAACACAGAAGGGGTCGGTATTCTCGGAAACCATCTATCCGGATAACCTCACAGCCCACCGACTCATTTCGTCGGGGTCGAATCCGCGCAAATATGAGTATTTCGGTGCTTCTCTATCCGGTTCGCTGGAACTTTCGCAGTATGATCTGTTTAACTTCTCGGCCAATTTCTACGATGTGGATGGCTCCATGAAAATCGACAACTCTCTCACCCGGATGGAATCGGCATCGGGGGCCACCCTCTGGAGCTATCGCCGGAATGCCGATATCGGTTTCTCTTTCCGCAATCTCACCGCCAATGCAGCCTGGCAACATGATTTCCATCGGCCGGATAATTACTTCGCTCTGAGTTACCAGTTTGATTTCGGCAATTCCGCAATGCCTCTCTCGGAGACATATTCCGACATTATCGGAACCACCCTCCCCTGGATCAGCCACACCTCGGCGAGCGATAATTTCAATCGCACCCACACCATTCAGGCCGATTACTCCAACGCCCTGTCGACCCATGCCACAATCGAGGCCGGCGCAAAGGGAATCTTCCGCCACAACAGCGCATACTCTTCGGGGCAAGGCTCCAACGACCTCGTGCTCTTCACCCCGATACCCGATGAGACCAACAACATCACTCAGCTTCAGGATATCTACGCTCTCTATATGCTCTATCGCGCCAGCTATGGCTCATGGGGCGCCGAAGGGGGCGTGCGCTACGAACACACCTGCATGGGGATACGTTATGCCGACATACACGACCGCGATTTCACACGCCACCTCAACGATGTAGTGCCCAATGCCTCGGTGACTTATAGTCTCACCCCGGCCCACGCTCTGGGCCTCTCATATGGCATGAGAATCTCACGCCCGTCGCTCGAACAAATCAACCCTTACACGGTGAAATACAGCGACACGGAGGTGACTCGCGGCAACCCGAACCTCCAGTCGGAGCGCATCAACAAACTTAGCCTCACCTATCGCAATTTCGGTCGGCTACTCGGCATATCGATGAGCCTCGACTATACCCACACCGGCAATGCCATCTCGGCAATCAGCTACCTCGACGGCCCCACTGTGGTGAATACCAGCGCAAACATAGGCCGCAAACAGACCGCCGGACTCAATGCATTCCTCATGGTGACAGCAGTGCGCAATCTACGCCTCACCTTCAATGGCCTGGGACTCTACACCCACCTGCGCAGCAACGGCACCCCTGCCATCTCCAACCATGGCTGGAGCGGCAACATTTCTCACAACGGTGAATGGACCCTCCCGCACGATTTCACAGCCAGCTGGTTTGGAGGCTACTTCTGGGGACAGGTAGACCTTCAGAAACGCAACGGTGATTATTTCTACTACGGCATCGGTCTAGCGCGCGACTTCCTGAAGGACCGCAAACTTCGTGTGTCGCTCAACGCAACCAACTTTGCCCAAAGCCACATGAAATTCAACAACACCACCGTGGCTCCCAACTTCATAAGCCGCACCCAATACAGCATCTCAAGCTGGCGCATCTCCATCGGAGCAACCTGGAACTTCGGCAAAACCACCTCCCGCATCAAATCAGTCAACTCCACCATCCTCAACGACGACCTCTCCACCTCCGGCGCCTCAACCTCCGCACCCGGCGCCTCAACTCCGCGCTAATTCCTCCCCCACCCTCACATACACCATCGCCATGGAATCGGGCCACACCCGATTTCATGGCGCTTTTACACAAACACAATAACCCCATATATCTCAACCAATTACCCCACTCACCCCAACCAATAATCAAAAAAAATCAAAAAAAGTCATCAAAAAATTTGGCAGTCTCAAAAAATCTCACTAACTTTGCAACGCAATTCGGGAGAACACCTCCCCATTGCAAACAAAATGCTTCAGTAGCTCAGTTGGTTAGAGCACCCGACTGTTAATCCCAATAGGGACACGCGTCGTTGGTTCAAGCCCCGCTGAGTAAACAAGCAAAACAAAATGCTTCAGTAGCTCAGTTGGTTAGAGCACCTGACTGTTAATCAGGGGGTCGTTGGTTCAAGCCCATCCTGGAGCGCAAAACAACATACTGCTTCAGTATTACTTAATACTAAAAGCAAAACAAAATGCTTCAGTAGCTCAGTTGGTTAGAGCACCTGACTGTTAATCAGGGGGTCGTTGGTTCAAGCCC
>JAIDKG010000020.1:0-574 GCA_029051525.1 Muribaculaceae bacterium | reverse complement strand
ATCCTGGAGCGCAAAGTCTTTGTGGGACTGCGCGGGCATCATAGATGCCCATTTTAATGCGCACCGGAGTCTAAACCCTCCGCCCAGTCTCCAAAGCAGTGTAGATTCGCTAGCTCAGCTGGTAGAGCACAACACTTTTAATGTTGGGGTCCTGGGTTCGAGCCCCAGGCGGATCACCAAAGATTTATCAAATCGCAGAAGACCTCTGAAAATCAACGATTTTCGGAGGTTTTGCTTTTTGCCCATACCCCAAATCGGCGCAATATATTGCAATATCCAGTGTGCAGGAAGGGGGCAGAGTATTTGAAGCTCAGTTTGCTCCCTCCATATGGGTAGTTCGCCATTTTTCAGCAATTTGCATTGACTCAGCCGAAGTCGAATTGTTCCCATTGAGAGCAATTGAAGAGAGTCGGCAAGCTGGTGGGCCGAAGACCCACCAGGACTGATTGCGACAACCCGTGACGTGTGTTGCCGTAATCAGCGGATGTGGCGCAACTTGTAGAAATACAGAACTGGAGCGGGCGTTAGGAACACGGGGTGACGGAGAAGGCGGTGCAGGTGTAGCGGCCTCCGT
>JAIDKG010000002.1 GCA_029051525.1 Muribaculaceae bacterium | reverse complement strand
GGCCGGCCCGGCGCAAAAAAAAGCGCCGGCGGAGGCCGGCGCTTTTGCTGTATGGGTAGGGGGGATTACTTCTTGGTGAAGGTTGCCATGTAGGGGAAGGCTGAGAAGTCGAGGGTGATGTCGTACTTGCCGGCCTCGATGGTCATGTTGCTCCCCTTGAAGGCGAGCTCGTAGGTGGTGTTGGCCACGTTGTTGGCGCCGTCGGTGCCGCCGAAGTCGAAGTCCCATGCACCGTTGCAGTTGAACTTGAATTCGCCGCCGAGTTCTACGTCGGAGATTGTCCATGTGCGGAGATCCTTGGCGGGAGTCAGCTCGGGAGCTGTCTCGAGTTTCCAGTCGTTGTGAGCACCAATCACGGAGATGGTCTGCAGTGCAGAGAGTGAGTAGGTGAGCTGCACGAGGTTCACGTCAACCCAGTAGAGGGTGTTGCCTCTCACGGGAGTCTTGATCTGCGGAGCGGAACCGTCCTGCACGAGGAGACCTGTCATTGTGATGCCATTCTCATTGATCACGGGTTCCTCATCGAGGCTCTGACGGAATACTACATCACCGTTCTTGTCGGGCTGAGCTGCGAGTATCCACTGGTTGTTGATAGCTGTCACACCGGTGTAGTTGATGTAGTTGTTGGTGTAGAGCTTCATCACCTTCTCGGCCTTGATTGTGCCGGAGAAGGGCCAGAGAGCCTCGAATGCGTAGCTGAGAGTGTAGGAATCCTGCTCCACATTGATAGTGAGGAGCACCGAGCCGTTGATGGTCACTGTTCCGGCCTCGTAGCTCTCGCCGAGCTTACCGCTCATGCCACCCTCGGCGGCGTTACAGCCGAGCACACCGGTGGTGTTGCCGGCAGTCACAGCCGACTGGGGCGCGATTACGAAGCGGTAGTCAGAACCTGCGGGCACGTCAAACTGGAGTGCGAACTCCGGATTGTCGTAGGCCGATACGCCGTTGCCGGCAGTGTTGTTCATCTTCTTAGCCTGAGCCATCTGCGGCACGCCGGAGGCGTTGCAGGGCACGAGGTAGTAGATATCCTCAAGCACCTTAGTAGCATCGAGAGTGCGGATGCTGAGGATTTCGGGGCAATAAGTGGCATCCACACCACCCAGGCGCATGCGGGTTGTGCCGCGCGAAGCGTAGGCTGCGAAGCGGGCAGCGAGGTCATAGGTGCCGGGAGCCTTTGTGAGCACCTCCTGAACGGCACCGTTGAGGACGTCGGGGTTGATGGTCACCTTCTTGTCATCGATTGTTGTGGCCAGTGTAGTGGAGCGGCTGAAGTTGTCGTCCGAGCCGAGCTGGAGGTCAATCTCGAGGTTGTAGCCTTCGGGGAAGTTTACGAGTTCGGAGATTGTGGCCAGTGTCACGAACTGGTTCTGCTCGTTGGCCTCAACGAGATTGATGGTATTCTCTACGGGCACCATCACGAGACCGGAGTTCTCGAAGTAACCGGCGGGATCGGTATTTGTCTGTCCCGGGGGGTTGGGGAGGTCATAATTCTCACAAGCCACCATCCCGAGAGTCAGAGCGAGAGCTGATATGAATTTTATAGCTTTCATATGATTTTTTACGGTTGTTTAGGCTGTGTCGCCCGGACACTGCCGGCCGGAGAGGCCGACAGTGCCGGCGGCACGAGGTATCAGTTGAATTCGGGATCGCGGCCCACGAAAGTCACTTCGTGCTGGCCCTCCTTGATGTATACCTTGAGGTTGGGCTGGTCTACCACGATGGTCACGTCCTGCGGAGTAGTGATGAATACACCCCAGTTGCCGAGACCCTTGGCCACGATGTCGCCGCTGAAGCCGGCCTCCCACTTGTCGGTCACGGGGAGACAGTAGAAGTCAGCCTCGTTGGAGCCGAGCGAAGCATCGGGTACCCAACCGAGAAGCTCGGTGAAGAAGCGGAACTGTGCGCACTGGTCCGGATTGCCCGGATCGGAAGTCTCCGGGTTGGCGGCGTCGGCCTTCGGAGTGAGCTGGAATACGCCCACATAGAGTTTCTCACCGATCATATCCTCGGGCTCGTAGAGGGCGAAGTTGTTCTTATAGAGGTCGAGGTTGGCGGCGCTCGGAGCTGTGAAGCCGTTGGCTATGCCGGTCTCGATGTTGGCCACATCACCGCAGATGAAGATCCATGCCGGTTTCTTCTCGGCATAGTTGATCATCACCTTATTGTAGCTCACAGTGTTGGAGCTCACGATGCGCGAACCCTCGATGCCGGGGATTTCACACACGGCCTTGAAATAGCACTTGAACTCCTGATTGCCGAGGTTGCGGTTGGCGAAATCCTCAGCATCTACCACATTGAGGAGCTTATTGACAGCCACACCAAGCTCGAAAGTCTTGATGGCCATAGCAGCCGAGCTGGGAGTAGTGTTGGGGAGAGCGATCCAATCCTCGATGGGGGCTTTGGGGTCGAGGCTCACCAGAGCGGAGTAGTCGCAGATGGCAGAATAGCCATAGTCGGGCTGCGAGCAGAAGATATTGAAAGTCTCAGGGTCGGTCATCTCGGCGGCGGTACGGAATGCCTGATTCTGGAGAGCCGGCTCATTGACAGTGAAAGTGGTGGGGTTGTGGTACTGGGGATCCTCCTCCTGCTTGCAGGAAGCGAGGCCGAGCACCATTGCCACCATTGTCATTATGATTGAAATCTTTTTCATTTGATTTTCCGGGTTGAATTAGATTAATAACCTGTGGTCTGCTCGAAGTTGGAAGCTGTCATCACACGAGTAGGTATGGGATAGAGCTTGGTGTATTCGGGCAGGTTGGTACCGTTCTGGATACCGCCTTTCCATTCCCAGGTGTAGCCTGTGCACCACTGGTTCCAGCGGATGAGGTCGGTGCGGCGCACATTCTCCTGATAGAGCTCGCGGCAGCGCTCGTCGCGCAGGTCCTGCATAGAGAGCGAGGTCCATGCGTGGCTGTTGTCGCCGGGGGCGTCGCCATATGCGCGGGCACGGATATAGTTCACATACTGGAGAGCCTCGGCCTGAGAGCCGCCGCCACCCTGAAGGATAGCCTCGGCAGCTGTGAGGTAGATCTCAGCCAGACGGATCACTGCGTAATCGGCAGATGTGGCGTTGATGTTGGTCGGAGTCTCGGCCTCGTTGATTGTGCCGTCCTCATTGTAAGCCCAGTTGGAGTATTTGGGAGTGATGTAGCCGTTCTTGCCCCAGTCGTCGCCTATGAGCGAGATATTCTCCACGCTGAAGCCGTGGGCGGAAGTCTGCCAGAGCGATACGCGGGTATCGGAGCTCTTCGACATTTCCACGTCGTCCCATTCAAACTTGCGGACAAACGATTTGCGGGCCACCATACACTTCCAGCTATCGCCGGCATTGTACCAGTCCTGAGCGATATATCCGGTTGCATCGGGGTCGAATGAGAATGCAGTGCCGTTGATTACCTCGGACACCTGCTTCTGCCAGGGCTTCACGTCATCCTTGTTGTAGACCACCATTGCGGCGTCGTACTCGGCCTGGGTGGCATACGACTTGTAAATAAGGCTGGTGCCGTCGGCCTGTTCCACGATTTTGCCGTCGAGGGTGCTGTCCATGGTGGGAGTAGTCATTGTCGCCGCCACACCGTTGGTGCCGATCCAAGCTGCGATAAGGAAGTTGGAGCCCGAGAAACCTGTCAGGTGTACGGGATCAGCTGCGATAGTCCAGATGATCTCGTTGGTATCGCTGCCGGGGTTGCCGAGGGCGTATTTGTCGTTGTTGGCACCGAAGAGGGCGTTGTAGCTGCGGGCAAGACCATTGCCGTAGTAGCCGCCGTTGCCAAGACGGTTGATGATATTCTTACAGTGAGCGTAGCACTTGTCGTAGTCGGCGCGGCCGGCGAACACCTCACCATTGAGGTAGATCTTGGCCAGGATAGCCTCAGCTGCGTCAAGACCCACGAAGCCGTAGACGGGCTTCTGATTGTCGGGGTAAGCAGCCACCACATCCTCAAGGGCTGTAGTCACCAGCTCATATACCTCGGCGCGGGGGCGCTGACCGGGGAGAGCACCTACGGGAGTTGTCTCATCGGCATAGGGCACTTTGTCGTAGAACGACAGCATATAGTAGTAGCAGGCAGCCCAGAGGGTCTTGGCCTGAAGCTTATATTCTGCAGCTCTCTTCTGCCCCTCGGCATCGAGATTGAATGTGCCGTTGTTCACATCCTGGATAAACTGGTTGCAGAGGGTGATATTGATCATCAGGCGGGAGTAGGAGCCATAGAGACAGCCCTGACCCGGGTTGAAGAGACCTCCATTGAAGTTGATGCCGTAGTCGGCGGGGTCCCAGAGCCAGGAAGCCTCATCGGTGGGGATTTCCTCAGCGATGAACATGGCGCGCTGGAAAGCGGCCATACCGCCGTCGAAGCCTGACACGGGGCTGTTGCCGTTGGCTCCGTAGGTGGCGAATTGTAGGTAGATGTCGGCAAAGACACGGTCGATGTCATTGGAGACATCGGTAATCTCGCTCGGATCGCGGGGAGTGCGGTCGAGGTCTCCAACGCAGGAGGAGAGTCCGAACAGACCGGCCGCGAAGCCTGCAGTCAAGAAAAATTTATTTAATGCTTTCATATTGAAATCTATTCGAATGGGATGGGGTTAGAATGTGGCCACGATACCGAGAGTGGTAGTGATGGGGCGCGGATAGGGATCGCTCTGCACGCCACCGAATTCCTCAGGATCGATACCGGTGAAGGTAGTAATCACGAAGGGGTTCTGCACAGCTGCGAAGAGACGCAGGTTGAGGTTGCCGCCGATAAGGTTGCGGAATGTGTAGCCCAAAGTGATGTTGTCGCAGCGCAGGAACGAAGCGTTCTCTACGAAGTAGCTCGAAAGCGGGAGCAGAGTAGCGCTGGAAGCATCCTTGAAGAGGGGAGTGCCCGACATCAGGTTGCCGAGCTGATACTGTGCAGCCGACACGTTGTAGATACGTGAGTTGGAGTACTTCAGGTTGTTGTAGACATAGTTGCCGATGTTGGCGCGCAGCGAGATGCCCAGATCCCAGTCCTTGTAGGAGAAGTTGTTGTTCCAGGAGAGGGTCACTTTCGGATCCCTGGAGTGGTACATGATGAGGTCGTTGTCGTCGATCACACCGTCGGCGTTCTGGTCGACATACTGGTTCTCGATGGGATCGCCATTGGAGTCATATACCTGCTCGTAGACCATGAAGGTGTACGCAGGCTGACCCACGATGTGCCATCCGAGGTTACCGCCTGTGCCGGAGGGGAGGCCGATTGCAGAGATAGCGGAATCGATGCCCTCACCCTGAAGCTTGGTGATCTTGTTCTTGTTCCAGCCTACGTTGATAGCGGTGTTCCAAGTGAAGTCGGGGGTCACTACGGGCTTGGCGCCTACAGTCACCTCGACACCGATGTTCTCCATAGAGCCGATGTTGCGCCACTGGTAGTTGGATGTGTTGGTGGCGGCTGTCGGGACATTAGCGAGAAGGTCGGTGGTATTACGGAGATACCAGTCGGCCGCAAGAGTGATGCGGTTGTTGAGGAAGCCCATGTCAAGACCTACGTTCCATGTAGTGGTAGTCTCCCACTTCAGGTCGGCATTGTAAGACTGGGGATAGAGGGGGTTGACCCACTTGCCGCTGCCGGTGGGATCGAGATACTGGAAGCCCTGCTGGTAAGAATCGATATAGATCGGGAGGTAGGGGAAGAACATGCCATCCATATCCTGCTGACCTGTCTTACCCCATCCGAGACGGAGCTTGAAGTCATTGAGCCAGCCCTGTGAGCGCTCCATGAAGGGCATATTGTTGATCTTCCAGCCGAGAGCCACAGCGGGGAAGAGACCCCAGCGGTTGTTCTTGGCGAAGCGTGAAGAGCCGTCGTTACGGAGAGTAACAGTGAGCAGATAGGCATCATCGAAGATGTAGTTCACACGACCGAAGAACGATACGAGCTGGTTGATGCTGGCCCAGCGGCTCATGGGAGAGTTCTCGTAAGACTTGCCGATATGGTCGGCAGTGGCGGGATTCTCGGTGAGGGTGAATACGCCGCCGGCATAGTTCATGTTGTAGCCGAGGGTGTTGATCAGAGTCTGGGAGTGGCCGAGATAGTCCATACGCTGCCAGTCGTAGCCGACAGTCACGTCGAGGTCAGACTTGGCAGCCTCGAAGTACTTCTTATAGTTGATGAAGAAAGAGAGGTTGGTGTTGCGCTGCAGCTCGTACCAGTCATACTTTGTGCCGGCACCATCCTTATAGTTGGAGCGCCAAGCCATGATAGAGTTCTGGTTGACGATTGACTCCGAAGTGTTCTTCGATACCTGATAACCGAGGTTCAGGTTGAAGTGCAGCTCGGGGAGCCAGTGCAGGGAGTAGTCGATCTGGATATTGCCGGTCGAGTTGAGGGTCTTACCAATTGATTTTTGATCCTCAAGAAGCTGTACGGGGTTCTCCGAAGCGTTCTCCTCGGGCATACCGGTGGTCTGGAAGATGTTGAAATAACCGTTGTAGGCCAGCGGCATGGAGGGGTCGCTCATGCTGTAGTTGGACATCACGGGATATACCGGAGCCAGACCTACGGCGTTGCCCATCACGCCGGCAGCATTACCTGTGCGCACATAAGAGCCCTGTGCGTTGAGGAGGATGCTGAGGTGGTCGTCAAGGAATTTCGGCGAGAGGTTGAAGCCTACGGTAGTACGCTGCATCGAGGATGTCTTGATGATACCCTGATTGTCGGTAAACGATGCATTGACGCGGTAGGGGAGGAAACCGGCTGTGCCGCCTACGCTCAGAGAGTAGTCCTGCGAGAAGGCTGTGCGGAGCACCTCTTTCTGCCAGTCGGTGTCGTAGAGACCCTTGGCTGTGCCGGCTTCAGTCTCCTGGCCGGGAAGCGGGTTGGCATAGAGGAACTGCTTAGCGCGGTCATTACCATACTTCTCGATGATGCCTACATATTCCTCTGTTTTCATCATTTTGAGAGTCTTGCGGGCAGTGTTCACATGGAAGTTGGCAGCGAAGTTGACCTGCGGGCGACCGCTCTGACCCTTCTTGGTGGTGATGATGATCACACCATTGGAAGCGCGCGAACCGTAGATGGCAGTTGCGGAAGCATCCTTAAGGATGGTCATCGACTCGATGTTCTGGGGGTTGAGCATTGTGAGGGCGTTGGTGCCGCCGGCGTTGCTCTGGTTGCTCTGGGGCACACCGTCGATCACGATCAGCGGGTCGTTGGAGGCTGACAGAGAGGAACCGCCACGGATACGGATGCTGGCGTTGCCTGTCGGGTCACCACCCGAAGTTGTAACAACCACACCCGGGCTTGCGCCTACCAGGAGGTCCTGAGCCGAAGTCGAGATACCGGCGTCAACGTCGTCGGGAGTAACGACTGCCACTGAACCTGTGGCATCGCTCTTCTTGACCGAACCGTAACCGATCACGACGGTCTCATTGAGCATTGTAGCGTTCTCCTTCATCTCAATGTTGATCTGGGTGCGGCCGTTGACCTGCACATCCATAGGATCATAACCAACGTAGCTCACCACGAGAGTGGCGTTGGGCTCCACGTTGATTTCAAAGTTGCCGTCGATGTCGGCGGCAGTACCGTTGGAGGTACCTTTTTGCATGATTGTGGCGCCAATCAGCGGGTCGCCATACTCATCAATCACCGTGCCTCGAACGGTAATTTTCTGAGCTAAAGCAGGAAACGCAAGGACCATCACCATAGCAACGGTTACCCATAGTTTCCAATTCAGATGAAAACTGTAGTTTTTCATGCAGGAATTAATTTAGTTCTACTTGTTGTTATTTAATTTATTCTCTTTTCGGGTTGGAGTTGATGTCAGCGATAATTCACCGGAGATGTGTAGGTGTCAGCTCAGGATCACTTTGCGCATTGAGGCGACCGCACAGTCGGGGGTAGGTGAGTGTGGGAGCCAATGATGTCAAGTAGGCCGTAAGGCAGAGGTGCAAACCGCTACACAGCAAGAAGGCCCGCGACGCAAAGCTATCTCTCCTGAGAAGTCATTCAGGGGAGGGTGATGCGCTACGGGCTATCCGGAGCAGAGTCCGGAGCCGCGGGGGTTCGCAATGTGTCATCTCTGATGAGTTTTTCGTTGGGTATAGTATGAGTGTCGGGTCATTGACCCGAAGTTTTTTTTGACTCTCTTTTCTCCGCCCGGCTCGCTGGGGAAGGCAATGCCTTCTGAAAGTGAGATGGGCGTCAAAGGTCAGATTTACCCCAAGCAGGTGCAAATCAAACACTTATAAGCCGCGATGTATGGTTGCCTCATCGCCGGATAGGAAAGTCACTGCAAAAGTAATCAAAAAAAGGATTTAAGCCAATATTTTGGCATGCTTTTTAAGGAGATTTTTTCTTTTTGGGGCGCCGGAGTTTTTCCGTAATCGATCGGCTCCCGCGCGCTCTTAGCGCCAGGCCGAGCGCACCCGCCGGGTGACCGAAAGGGAATTGAGCAGAATCACCATTAGAGTGAGAGCCACAATCAGCAGCAGGGTGAGCCATAATCCGGAGGGGTGGGCGCCCATCCCCTCGAGGGGTGGCAGATAGTAGGAGCGCAGCAGCAGCACCGCCACAATCGAAAGCACTCCCGCACCGGCACCGATGCAGGCAGTGATGCGCCAATACGGACGCGCCACAACCGAGACTCCATAGCCCAACATAAGGAGAGAATGGAGTCGCCGGCGGTTCTTCTCCATAAGGAGCGACATGCTCAGCACCAAGATAAGCACCGACAGCAGAGTGATCACACACCCCACAGCCATCACGATGCCGGTGACCACTTTCAGCAGATATGTGGCCGAAGAGGCCGACTTGTCGCCGGCCACCTCCCAGCCCCGCTCTGCCAGCCAGGGGGTAATCGCGGCATCGCCCGGCGAACTCACATCCACAATCAGTCGCGACGGAGCCTCATCCTCCCCCTGCGGCCCGGCCGCCAAAATGGCATTCATGCGCTGCAGGAAATTTTCAGGCACAAGGATAGTATTGAACCGATTGGAATAGCCCGCCACATGCCCCACCATCTGAATGCGGTGCTTACCATCATCGGATGTCAGGTCGAGACGCAGCGGCAGACCGCTGATCAGCGACTCCGACAGACGTGGCAACCCGGCCGCGCTCGCGAATCCGAAATTATATAGCGCCAGATAATCCTTCGAGATAATGATCGGCACATCGGTCGCCCCCTCCTCCCAACTGAAATCGCCCCCGGGAATATCGAGGAAATCATCAGGCACCGCCTCAAAAAACATTGCCGTGCTCATGGAGCGTCCGCCGCCCGGGGTGTCGAGAGCCACCGCCGCATGCACATTGAAGCCGGCACGCGAGAAGGTGCCCACTCGTTTCACCCAAGGCTGCCCCTCCAGATCGGCAATCTCCTGCGGGGTGAAACCCGCCGAGGCATTGCCCAGAGTATGAGAGGCATCGATTATCTTATTGATGGCCAGATAATCCGACTTCAGGAAGGAGTCTTCCTTCTGCCAGATAGAGCGGGCATCGAGATAGAATTGGAGTCCGGCCCCGATGATGGCCAGTCCGATAAGATTGCTCACCAGAAACCCCACAAGTCGGGCCGGTGATGTATTCTTGCGTAAGAGTTTGGATATCAGATTCATCGTGATCGTGATGGGGATAGCTGAGGGGAGCGAGGATCAGAGCCTCACATTTATGGCCGAATGGAGCAGGAGCGGATTGCCCACACTGGTGGAGATCACACCCGCACCGAGGCGGGTGGCCTCTTCGGCTATGATTTCGGCGGCTATGCGGTTGTTGGTGGAGTCGAGGTGACTCACGGGTTCGTCGAGCAGTATGAAATCGAAAGGCATGCAGAGGGCGCGGATGATGGCCAGACGCTGCTGCTGGCCGATCGACATACGGCCGGCCGGGGTGTTGCGCCGCCCGGCTATGCCCAGCCGCTCCAGCCAGGAATCGATGCGCGCCTCATCCACATGTGAGGTAAGGTCATTCTTCAGCCGGATATTCTCGATGCAGGTCAGTTCCGGGAAGAGGTCGAGCTCCTGCGGCAGATACGCCAGATGGCGGCGGCGCAGCAGCTGCCACTGCTCCATCTTCAGATCCCGGGCATCGCGGCCATTGAACTGCAGCATACCCTTATAATCGGTGCGCACCCCATAGATATAAGCCATCAGCGACGACTTGCCACCCCCCGAAGGGGCCTCGATCAGATAGTGGCGGCCTCGCTCAAACTTCAGATGGGTGAGCCACACCTCCGAATGCGGAATCGACTCATTGACGAATACCTCCGGAAGCATATCGGTCAGTTCGATGCTCCGGATATGATAATCGGTGGAGATTGAATTCATTTTACCTGCATGTAGGCTTTGAGTTTCAGGCTATTGCCATCGGGGATGAGGGTTAGATAAAGAGAGCCGGTCTCCTTCGTGTCAGCCACCGGAACGGCGGTAGCCACGCCCAGCCATGCACCCTCAAACTGCTTGGCCACATCGGCCAGCGGAGCTATGCCATTGCCATATCCCTCATTACCGAAGAGGAAAGTATTGCCATCGATAGTGGCCTTGCCGGTGAATGCCTCAAGTGTCTGCAGCAGTGTGGCGTTATTCTTTCCATTGGTCTGAATCGCCCCCTTGTAGCCCACATTGTCGGAATCGATTTTACTCAGATCCTCAGAAAGGGCTATCACCAGAGTGCCATCGAGCGAAGCGAGAGCATCATTATAGGCCTGCGGCATATTGCCGCCGAACGACTGAGCCAACTGCACAAACTGCTTCACCAGCTTCTCCGACACCGAGGCCGCCACTACGGTATTGGCATTGCCGCCGAGCGAAGCGATAAGTTTGGTGTCGAGTTTCGAGAGTTGCAGCTCACACTTGGCCGGTTTCATATTCGCATCCAGTATCGAAGCGGTCACGGTAGTGCCATCAGAGTCAATATCGGCAGTGGCAGTGAGATACTTAGGAGTATTAAACGACATCCCCAACGCCATCTTCGCCATAGCCTGCTCCGAGAAAGAGAGCGACGAAGCCTTCATCATCCCCTCGATAGTGGCCCATGCGCACATCGCATCGGTGCTCTTGGCCAGAGTGGTGGCATATCCATTGCTGCTGAAGCTCTCCGGTTCTGAAAGATTGGCAAATGTCTCGGCCACAGAGGCATCAGCGTTGGGGAGCAGAAGGAGGCGGCCATTGCAGATAGCCGCGCGATTCTTATGAGTCACCTTTCCGGTGGTGAGCCATTCACCCGGCCAGAGATTGTCGATACTATTGCGGAGAGCCTCCACATCGGTCACCAGGGCATAGAGATAGTCCTGACCGCGATATGCGAAATATACAGCCGAGCTGCACTCTATCCCCGATTCCGAAGAGAGGAGCCAAAGAGCCACCTTCTGCTGATCTGGCTTGAGCATCTTGCGGGCCAGATCATCGAGTTTGCCCGGATCGATGATTTTACCACCCTTCACCGAGCCGCCGCACCGGTCGACGATTATATTGAGATTGAGAACAGCCACCGCAGAGGCATCGGCCGGCACGGTGGAGAGGAGCTCGATCGAATCATCCTCATTTGATTTGGTACATGCGCCCCCTATGATGACGAGGAGCAGAAGCAGGGCAAGGCTCAGAGGCGACAGCGAGCGCACGGAGCGGGCAAAAGTGGTGTTCATAAGTGGATTTCAATAAATAGTTGTGGCCGGAGGAGAGAAAGTTGGCCAATAATAACCGCAAAATTAAAATAAATTCTTATCTTCGCAAAATTAACTGAAAAATAAATTTGAAAAAAGCCTGAGTTGCGGCTGCCCGAGAGTAACGAGCCGGTGGCTGCTTCAGGCGGTCAACGTGAGAGACAGCAACACCATTAAAAACACAACCATATGGATTTCATCTCAGAACGCATCCAGAAACTGGCCGTATCGGCCACCCTCGCCATGTCGCAGAAGAGCGCCGAGCTCAAGGCACAGGGTGTAGATGTGATCAACATGTCGGTCGGCGAGCCCGATTTCGACACCCCCGACCATATCAAAGAGGCCGCCAAGCGTGCCATTGATGAGAACTACTCCCGCTATACGGCAGTAGCCGGCTATCCGAGCCTCCGCAAGGCCATCTGCGATAAGCTGCAGCGCGAGAACGGCATCACCTTCGCTCCCGAGCAGATTGTGGTGGGCAACGGTGCGAAGCAGGAGCTCTGCAACGCCCTCTTAGCCACCGTGAATCCCGGCGATGAGGTAATCATCCCCACTCCGGCATGGGTAAGCTATGTGGAGATGGTCAAGCTTGCCGAGGGTGTGACCGTAGAGATTCCCGCCGGTATCGATAACGACTTCAAGATTACCCCCGCCCAGCTCGAGGCCGCCATCACCCCGCGCACCCGCATGATCATGCTCTGCTCCCCCTCCAACCCCACCGGCTCCATCTACAGCCGCGAGGAGTTGCGCGGACTGGCCGAGGTGCTCGGACGCCATCCCGGCATTCTGGTGCTGGCCGACGAGATTTATGAGCATATCAACTTCATAGGCGATGTGCCGAGCATCTCCGAATTTGAGGAGGTGCGCGAGCGTGTGATCATCGTCAACGGTGTGTCGAAGGCATACGCCATGACAGGCTGGCGCATCGGTTTCCTGGCAGCTCCGCTGCCGATTGCCAAGGCTGTGACCAAACTTCAGGGACAGTACACCAGCGGTGCTTCATCGATTGCCCAGAAGGCCGCCGAGGCTGCCTATACCGGCAATCAGCAGTGTGTGGAGGATATGCGAGTGGCCTTTGAGCGCCGCCGCGACCTCATCGTGGAGCTTGCCCGCGAGATTCCCGGCTGGGAAGTGAACCGCCCCGAGGGTGCTTTCTATCTATTCCCCAAGGTGGAGAGCTATGTCGGGAAGCAGCTCCCCGACGGCCGCCGCATAGAGCGTGTGGCCGACTATGTGATGTATCTCCTTGAGGAGGCCCATGTGGCCTGCGTGGATGGCGAGGCCTTCTGCGCCCCCGGCTATCTGCGCCTCAGCTACGCCACAAGCGACGACAATATCCGTGAGGCTATGCGCCGCATCGGCGAGGCTTCGGCACGCCTGAAATAAATTCTGATTTATATGGAGTCGCAATCATCTCTGCTTAGACCGGGGGGGATTGCGGCTCTTTTTTTGGGTTTGTGATTTTTTATAAGATATGTAATTATAAATCTTATAAATCTTATAATTTTTATAAATTTTATAATCTTTTTATTCTTTTAATCTTATAATCTTAGATACTATGCTGGCTTCATTACTTATTGCGGCTGCTGCGGCTTCAGCACCCGCACCGCTCGTAGAGAAGGTCGAGCCCCCTTACTGGTGGACCGGAATGCGCAATGACACCCTCCAGCTTATGGTGACCGGCCATAATGTGGGCGATGCCACCGTGAGCGCAGCCTATCCCGGCGTGACACTGCTTGAGGATGTGCGCCTCGACAATCCCGACTACAAGATTCTTTATTTCCGTATCTCTCCTGAGGCTGCGCCGGGCGAGATGCCCCTCACATTCCGTCTCGGCAAGAGGGAGCAGAAGGTAGACTATCAGCTCCGCGCCCGTGCCAAAAGCGGTGAGGCGCATGAGGGCTTCACCGCCTCCGATGTGCTCTATCTTCTTATGCCCGACCGTTTCGCACAGGGTAAATCGGCCGCTGCCGACCCCTACGAGGGTCTGGAATACAAGGCGCAGCCCGATCGCCAAAACCCCAATGCCCGCCACGGTGGCAACATCCAGGGTATCATCGATCATCTTGACTATCTCAATGACCTCGGTGTGACAGCTATCTGGGTCTGTCCGGTGCTTGAGAATGATATGCCCGGCGGCTCCTACCATGGCTACGCCACCACCGACTACTACCGCATCGACCCCCGCTTCGGCACCAACGAAGAGTGGAACCTCCTTATCGAAGAGGCCAACAAGCGCGGCATGAAGGTGGTGATGGATATGATCTTCAACCACTCCGGCCTCAATCATCCCTGGCTCAAGAATACCCCCTCGAAAGACTGGCTCAACCATCCCGAGGGTGATGTGATGACCAACTTCCGTCTCTCGACCGTGCATGACCCCTATGTGTCGGACTACGACAAGGATGCCACCGTCAACGGCTGGTTTGTAAAATCAATGCCCGACCTCAATCAGCGCAATCCCCACCTGATGCGTTATCTGATCCAGAACAGCATATGGTGGGTGGAGAGCAGCGGGATAAACGGTATCCGTATGGACACATATCCCTATGCCGATGCCGATGGAATGGCCTCATGGATCGACGCCGTGATGGAGGAATATCCCAACTTCAACATCGTCGGAGAGTGCTGGTACGACAACGAGGGTGGCGCCGCCTTCTGGCAGAAGGGTAACAACCTCAACCCCAAAGACCCCCGTCTACCCTCAGTGATGGACTTTCGCCTCACCACTCAGGGACACAAATACTTCGACGAGCCCACCACCCCCTGGACCGGACTCAACGGACTCTACGACCATCTCTCGATGGACTTCCTCTTCCCCGAGCCCCAGAAGATACTCACCTTCCTCGACAACCACGACACCGACCGCTTCCTGCTCAAAGAGCCCGAGAATCTCGACACCTGGAAACAGGCCGTGACCTTCCTGCTCACATCGCGCGGCATACCGCAGGTGTACTACGGCACCGAACTGCTGATGAACGGCAGCAAGGAGGGTAGCGACGGCTATGTGCGCCGCGACTTCCCCGGCGGTTTCGAGGGCGACACCACCGATGCCTTCACCCGCGAAGGACGCACCCCGATTCAGAACGAGGCATGGGACTACCTCTCCTCCCTGCTCAAATGGCGCCGCGACACCGCCAACGAAGTGATAGCCAAAGGTACGCTCAAACACTTCATGCCCATCAACTGCGCCTACGTCTACGAGCGCAGTCTCGGCGACAAGAAAGTGGTGGTGATGATCAACGGCACCGATCAACCCCTCGACCTCGAGATGGCCCGTTATGCCGAGATTCTTCCCGCCGGCACCCGTCTAAGCCGCTCCCTCGGCGGCGAAGAGGTGACAATCGGCGAGACCCTCACCCTCGCCCCCCGCGAGGTGCTCCTGCTCCAGAACTTCTGAAAGTAGGGATGCACCCGATAGGTGCAAATGATGGTCTGAGAATAAAATGTCAGTAAAAAAAGCGCGATCCCATAATGCGGAATTGCGCTTTTTTTACTAATTTTGCGCTTTAAAATTTCTTAAAGAACAAGGACATCTATGGGAGGTATAATGGGCGTAGCTGCCCGCGAAAAATGCCGCACCGATCTTTTCTATGGTGTGGACTATCATTCTCATCTTGGCACACGCCGTGCAGGCATGGCCACCTATGATCAGGCCGAGGGGCGTTTCTGTCGCTCGATCCACAGTCTTGAAAGTTCATATTTCCGCACCAAGTTCGAGCATGAACTCGGCAAATTCGAGGGTGCCACCGGCATCGGAGTGATTTCCGACACCGACCCCCAGCCGATTGTAATCAACTCGCATCTCGGCAAATTCGCCATCGTGACTGTGGCGCATATCGAAAATATGGCCGAACTCGAGCGCGAACTTATCGACAGGGGTGTACACTTCGGCGAACTCTCGCAGGGCACCACCAACCAGACCGAGCTTATAGCACTCCTCATCAACGAAGGTAAGACCTTCGAGGAGGGTATAGAGATGATGTTCGACCGCATCAAGGGATCGTGCACACTGCTTATCCTCACGGAGAACGATATTTTAGCCGTGCGCGACCGGTTGGGACGCACCCCGCTCGTGCTCGGTCATAAGGAGGGGGCATGGTGTGCCGCCTCGGAGAGCACCGCTTTCGCCAATCTCGGCTACACACTGGTGCGCGACCTCGGCCCCGGCGAGATAGTGCGCCTCACGGCCGACGAGGCAGTGACACTGCGCCAGCCCGGCGAGGATATGCAGGTCTGCTCCTTCCTCTGGGTTTACTACGGTTTCCCGACCTCTACCTATGAGGGGCGCAATGTGGAAGAGGCCCGTTTCCTCTCCGGCTACGAGATGGGCACCACCGACCCCACCGAAGTGGACTGCGCCTGTGGCATCCCCGATTCCGGAGTGGGTATGGCGCTCGGCTATGCGGCCGGTCACCACGTGCCCTACCACCGCTGCATCTCCAAATACACCCCCACATGGCCCCGCAGCTTCACCCCCAGCGAGCAGTCTACCCGCAATCTGGTGGCCAAGATGAAGCTCGTGCCCAATAGTGCGATGATGACCGGAAAGCGCGTGCTCTTCTGCGACGACTCGATCGTGCGCGGCACACAGCTCAACGACAACGTAGCCGACTTCTTCGAGAAGGGTGCCCGCGAGGTACACATGCGTATCGCCTGCCCGCCGCTCATCTACGGCTGTCGCTACATCGGCTTCACCTCATCCAAGAGCGATATGGAACTGCTCACCCGCCGCATTATCGGCGAACTGGAGGGTGATCCCAACAAGAATCTCGACAAGTATGCCACTACCGGATCGCCCGAGTATGAGCTGCTTGTGGAGAAGATCCGCGAACGCTTCGGGCTGACCTCGCTCAAATTCAATCCGATCGAGACCCTCATCAAATCAATCGGACTCCCCAAAGAGAAGGTCTGCACCCATTGCTTCGACGGCAGCTCCTGCTTCGGATGCAAGAAGCACTGCAAAGGCTGATTGAAATAACCCCGCCATACATAAAGAAAGCCCGGAAGCCATATCGGTTTCCGGGCTTTTGCTATATTGCTCAGCGCGCATGGGCGCGGTGCAGTCTTTGCGCGAGGGGGATATATTACATCTGGGGGAATGCCTCATTGACATAGCCCGAGAGCTCCTTGGCATACTTCTGGGCTGCCTCGCTATCCTTCATGGCATTGTTGAGGGCGCGCTGACGGGCCTTGGCGGCCTTGCTCTCGCTCACCACATAGAATACCTCAAACTCATATGTGCCGTCGGGGAGAGTGCGCACCAGGCCGAAGCTCTCCTGCATCTCACCGCGGATCTCCTTCTCCACGAGGCGCTCATAGGCCGAGAAGAAGTGGTCGAACTCAGCCTCAGTGTTGGCACCATCGGCAAAGATGTCGGTCATGGCGCGGCCCTTCAGGGCTGAACCGGCCTGAGAGGCGTAGGAGATCATCGCATTGTTGGAAGCGGCCTGATAACCGTTGTTTTTGGTCTTGGTGCGCGACATGCCCACGATCTCATGAGCATCCTCGGCAGCGTCGTTGAGCTTCTCATAGTGCTTCAGCAGTGCTACCTCCATGGTGCGGCTGCCCACGACGTTCCACTTCTCCTTCTTGTACTGTTTGAGTTTCTTCTTGTACTCCTTCTCGAGTTCCTTGTTGAGGGTCTTTGTCTGATCGGCATAGACCGGGGCGATCATTACGAGCGCCAGCAGCATCATGATAATCTTTTTCATAATGATTTAGGTATTTGGTTGGGAAATTAATAGTTTATAGTCTCTGTCTTACGCCCCGAGGGGGAGATCATGAGATTCATCGACTTCACTCCCATGCGCTCGTCATTGCGGCGCACCTTCACGAGCCATTTCGTAAACTCCTCGCGGTCCATCACCGGCGGCGCACCGGCATATTTGAATTTCACCACCGGCGGCGCGTAGGGTTCGGGAGAGAATACGACATAGAGTTTGTTGAATTCCTCACCCTCGGGGGCGGTCATGATGAGTTCGTCGACATTGCCGAAATCATTGCCGCGCTTGGGGTCGAAGAAGATATAGTCGAAAGTCTTGCGGGTCTTGATCTCATGCACATCACCCGTGGAATAGGGGAGGATGGCAAACACATTATCCTGCTCATCGGCCAGGAACACCGAGAGATAACCATTGACCGGGGCGCTGAAATAGAGATACATCCGGTCGCCGTGGCGGAAATTGGTGTCGGCCTGACGGCGGTCGGTGCCGTTGCGGAGCACGAGTGCCTCGAATTCCGCCGCACGGTTGTTGAGCGCCTTGGCACGCCCCTTCACCTTGCAGTGCACTATGAGGTTGGCATCCTGATCGAGCGAAATGTCATATTCCGGTTCGCCGATGTCGCCGAGCCATTCACCCTTCACTTCCGACGAAGAGAGTGACAGGAAATGGGAGGTCTCGCTATCGCCGCGTATGGATTCCGTCTGCATGATATCCTGGGTGAGGATAGCGCCGAAGGCATCCTTAAGGGCGGCCACACGTGCATATTCGGCGGCCAGACGTTTGCATTCGGCCGGGGAGTGGCGTCCGTCGCCGAGGAAGGTGTATTCACCCTCCACGGTCTTGATGTCGTTGGCCATCATGGCAGCGGCAGCGGAGAAGAGAAAGACTGTCAGCGCCAGAAGGCGAAGAATAGCATTTCGTTTCATTGCGATGGTTTGAGTTTTTTTTTTTTCTCTCTCGCCGGCCCTCTCTATGAGAAGAGGTGCCGCCGAGAGGTTATTACAGGGGATAGATATCAGGGTTTCAGTTTCTTGGAGTCCCAGGAGGTGGAGAGATCGCCCGAGGTGCTCACTGTGGGGTTCTGGGGTTTGGAGTTGACGGTCTCGGCAGTGTGGCGCACATTCGAGATCACATAATCGGCCAATTGGCGCAGAGTCGTGTTCCCCTTCGACTCCTGAAGTTTCTTCAGCAGATAATATGTGAACAGACCGTGATACTTCTCCTTATATGGCAGAGCCGTCTCCTTGGAAGAGGCCGCCGTGAGCACAAACATATTCCCCTCCGGCACAGCCGCCTTGGTGGCGAACGCCACGCCGCGCCCCTTATTGATCATCGACCCGCTGCGGTCGGTGCCGCTGAAGCAGGCGTCGACAAACACCGAAGTGCAGGCCGAAGGCATCTGCCCGAGAGTGGCATAGAACTCCTTCATCGGGATGAGTGTGGTCATAAGCAGCGGATTGGCATCCACCGGCATCATATATGCCTCGGAAGTGGACTCATCCGGCAGACCGTGGCCCGCATAGAATACCACCGCCTCAGCCTCCGGGCCGTAGCCCTTCACCTTGCGCACCAGAGTGGCAAGAGCGTCGCGCACCTGATTGCCGGTGGCGTTGGAGAGGGTGATGATGTTGCTTTCCGGTATGCCGAGGGTGCGGTTGCAATACTTGGCGAAGGTGTCGCCATCGTGGAGAGCGCCATACACATCATCGGCCTTCTCATACTGCTCATTGGCGATGATAAGGGCAAACATACCCGGGGCCTTGCGCCCGGTGACAGGGATATTCACATCCACATCGCTATCCTTGAAGATAGCCGTCACCTTTGCCGAGGGGTCCGACGAGTCGGAGGGGGTGTCGGAGGCGAGTATCCCCGCCATATCCACATAGACACGCGGAGTGGAATATCCTGCCGCATCATCGGCCGAGAACTCATATTTACGGTCATTGACCACATATGTGACCGATGCAATAGCCACCTTATTGTCGCGGATTATGAAGCGCGGCGCACGGATACGCGCACTCTCCCAACCCGCCTTGAAAGCCTCAGCCTCATGACCCTTCAGCGGCACCTTGACCACCGTAGCGCCATAGGGGGTGTCGATGCGGTAGGTCTCGTTGTCGATGTCGTAGGGGGAGAGGCGCAGGTCGGAAATCACCAGCTGACGCGCATAGCGGTCGAGATAATCCTTCTCAGCCTGTTTAAGCAGTTGCTGATAGCGGGATTCGGCGCCACCCTCAGTCAGCCGACGGCGATAATCCTCGATAGTCTCGAACTCACCGCGCTTGGCCCATTCGCCGAGCTGCGAGGTGATTATAGGTGCCGCATAATCCTGAAACGATGGAACCGCCGCCGCTGCGCCGGCACCATTATCGGCAGCTGCGCCCGGAATCGCACCGCTCTCCGAAGCCATCATCTGCGGCATCGCATTGAATGCCACGGCATCGCCGCCGAAGGCACGGATCGACTGATTCACCTCCTCAAATTTCTCCTTCTCACCCATAGCGGCATAGGTCTGTGCCAGAGCGCGGAGATACTTCATATCCGAAGGGGTATTTGCCAGCACATGGCTCAGAGAATTGGCCGCCGAGCGGAAATAGGTCTTCGACTGCCGTCGATGGCGTGTGGCCACCTTCTCATCGCTCTCCATGATGGAGGAATTATAGTGCGACGCTCCGAGATTATAATAGCAAGTGGCCAGCGAGCGGTTCAGCTCCAGACTGTTGGGATGCGTCTCAAGCAAACGCAGATAGAGATCTACAGCCGGCCCGTATTCACCCTCACGCTCATAGAGCTGAGCCTGGAGATTGAGCAGTTTCTCATCGTTGGGGCTGAGCATGAGCGCCTTCTCAAGCAGGGGCGACATGCGGTCGGTGAGTCCGCCGTCGAGGCAGGTCTGCAGAGCCAAGGTGAGAATCTGAAGGTCGGTGGGGTAGCGGTCGGTAGCGGCGGCCAATGCGTCGAGTCCGGCGCGATAGTCGCCCGTGGCCAGACAAGCCTGACCATAATACTTCACCACATTCTGACGCTGCGCCTCATCATCGGTGTCGAGATAGAGCCGGAAATAGCGTTTGGCGGCCTCGGTGTCGCCATCCTGCGTTGCGCCATATGCGGCGCAATATAGGAGCTGCGGCAGAAGACCCAGAATGGTTTCAAAATTCTTTCCTGCCATCGAGGGATTCTCACGCACATCTATATATGCGCGTGCAAAATCAGCCTGCCGCTTCGAGTCACCCTGACCAGAATAGAATATCGCGCCCCGGGCCATGAGCGGATTCAGGTCGAGCAGAATGCTCGAAGCCCGGTCGCGGTCGGCTGCATCCTCGGCAAGATCGAGTGCCTCCAGCGCGGTGCGTGTGGCCTCGAGAGCGGTGGGATAGATATTCGCTTCGAGGTCGCCCTCATAGAGCATAAACTTCACCTTCTTATATAGCTCCGAGGCCTCCTCCCCCTTCACCTTGGCCGGCGAGGGGAGGGTGGCCACAGAGTCGGCAGGAGCCTCATCGGTAGGTCCGAGCGGAGCCGGGGCTTCCATTGCCGGCGAGGCCGGTTGCTCACCCCTTACGGCAGGGGTGAACGCTCCGGCGGCCAAAAGGGCTGCAAAGAGGGGTATGGAGATATATCGTTTCTTCATAAATGTGTCGGTGTGGTCAGATACCTGTCGAGGCTCAGAAAGCATCGACAAATGTGAATTCAGCTGTGATACGGCGGAACTCCGAACCCTTATCCTTGCTCACACCCACATTATAATCATAGCGGGTATCCATATCGGAAAGGGCCTTCACATTGCGGTCGAGATAATCGCGCACTGCGGCCGCACGCAGGAACGCCAGCTGCTCATTGGTGCGGATCCCCTCGCTGCGGTTCACGCTGATGGTGGTGAGCTGCGAATCGATGGTCACCGGTTCGTCGTCGAATTCACCCAGCGAACCGTCATACGGTATGCCGCGCACGATCGGAGTGGCGTCGGCAGTGCCCGAAATCTTCACATTCAGGCGTTTGCCGCTCTTCAGATACTGAGCGAAATCACCCTCGAAAGCCTGACGCACGATATTGAGCATCGAAGTGGCGGCTCCCGACTCGGCGATGGTGTATTTGCCCGGTTTGAAGTCCTCGACGGCCGAGAACTCCGGGTCGACCTCATAGGTGAACTTCACCAGATAGTTGAGTATCTTGTTGCCATCGGCATCATAAGCCGGCACCACCTGCGAATCCACGGTGATGTTGGTATGATCCGAGATCACATTATTCTTCTTAGCCTCGGCCACAACCTGCTGCTTCACCTCCTGGAGGCGAATCTCCTCCATCTGCTGCTGGCGGATGATGTCGAGCGACACGAAATCGGTGTCGCCGCCGAGCATATCCATCGGGCGGCGGTCGATATTATCGTAGATATACTCCTTGCCATCCTTCTTATTCAGGAAGCGGGCATAGATAAGCTCGAAAGAATCATCGGGGAGCACACCATACTGAGCATCATGGATCGAGAGGTCGTCGGCCGAGCCGAACGAAGCCACATCAGCCTCCGGCACCGGGAGATAGATTTGCGGCAGATTCGAGAACTCCACGGCCAGCACACCATTCTGGCGGTCGTAATTGCCGAGGGTGATATTCGACATAGAGAGGAGGTCGCCCGCCATATCGGTCGAGATGCTGTCTTCGAAAAGGCGGCGCTGACGGCGCACCGATTCATCATTGACACGGAGCTGATACTCCTCCATCGACTCACCCGGCTGCATCTTCATCCACTCGGTCATGCGGGCATCCACGGCATCGCTCACCAGACGGGAGAAGTATGGTTCCAGACCGACGATACGCTGCGCGTTGAGGGCTGATGTAGAGCCATAAGCCAGAATCGGACGCTGCTCGGAGTCGGTGATAAACACCAGGTCGGCCATCCCCTCCTTGTCGAGGTCGATATGTCGGCGGTCGGTGGGTCGCACCAGATTCACAATCTCAATCTCCGAGGGAGACTTCGCCACTGCGATATACTTGCCATCGGCATTGTAATCGCAGGCCAGACCCTGCCCCAGGTCATCCACCATCGAGCTGACCTCGAAGGTGCGGGTGTCATAGATAGAGAGGAGTCCGTCGTCGGTGAGGATAGCCATCGACGATGACTCAGGATTGAATACCAGATCGGTCACCGGCACTTCGGCATCGATACGGGCGCGGATGCGGCGGTCTTCAAAATTATATATCACCACATCCTTACCCTCGATAAGGGCGAGGAAATAGCCATTGGGGCTCATCACCATCTCGGTGGGATGAATCGGCACCAGGTCGATGCGCCCGGTCTCCTTGAGCTTCTTCGGCTCCATGATGAAGATGGCCTTATCGGTAGCCACCACAATCCGGCGGGCATCGGGGGTATATATAGCGGCCGAGGGGACGCCGTATTTCTTGATATCGAATTTTGCGATATTGACTTCCGGGCGGAGTATGTCGAAGCGCCGGGCCTCACGGCGCCCCTTCTTATCGGCCTTTATAAGGAAAAAAGAATTTCCGGCCGGGCTGAGACGGAAATCGGCCACACTATCCTTCTTGAAAAATTGGAGTCGGTCGCCGCGCATGGTCTGCACACCATGCAGGCCGGAGGTATAGGCCGTGGTGGAATAAGGTTCGATACGGACCGGAGTCTCCTCACGGGTGAAAGAATACTCACGTTCGGCTTCCGGAGTGGCGGCCGGAGCGGCAAGAGCACAGAGTGTCATAGCAGCCGCGGCTGCCAGATGCATGATGTCGGGGTAGAGTGATGGTTTCATCAGTGGTGGGGAGGGGGAGAGGGTAAATTGAAAAAGTTAAGTTAGCGAAGTGTCGAGCCAACCGCATGGTATCAGGGATCGAAAATCCGGAGTGAGGCTATGAGGTGGATCATGACCGGGGTGGTGCGGTCGGCCTTGCAAAGTTAGTAAAACTTTGAGTATCATCAAAATTTTACGTCAAGTAGTTCGTTTTGAAATGTAAAATTTTGTTTCTAACCTTTTTTTTTACTAATTTTGCAACTGTTCCCCTCCGGTTCGGATGCCACTAACACATGCTGCCGGAGGAATACCTGTTATAATTGCAACCACATAAAATCTGTCTGACCGAATGAGACGTATATTCTTCTTTCTTGCGGCGGTATTGGCCATAGCACTCACGGCCGATGCCAAGCCTAAAAAACTTACCTCCACCCTGAAGTGGGATGTCACTCCCGAGGGTGTGCTCCAGATCACCGGCCACGGTGACATGCCCGACTGGCCCGCTCCTCAGAATGAGGCATGGTATAAGGATGGGAAATGGCATAAAATCAACAAAATTGAGATCGGCGAGGGTGTGACTTCAATCGGTTTCAAGAGTTTCTCACCCACCGGCAATGAGTTTGCCCGCACACAGCCCGTGCAGCTGTCGCTACCCTCGACACTGGTGGCAATCGGTGATTTCTCGTTCAAGAATACCCCCATCAGCAATCTTGAACTTCCCGACCGACTCAAGCGTATCGGTCTGGGTGCTTTCACCGCCGCTCTGAAGCAGGATTCACTCGTATTCCCCGCCTCGATGACCACTGTGGCCGACGGTGCCTTCATGCGCTGCCAGCTGCAGAGTGTGGCTTTCCATTCCGACGTGGTGGTGGGCCCCGGCGCATTCTTCGAGTGCCGTCCGCTGACCGACATATGGTTTAACGGCACATGGACCGAGCTTGCCCCCGGTGCCTTCGAGGGCAACCACCGACTGGCCGAGCTTCATGACTTCGACAATGTGCGTATGCCCGGCGGCAACCCCTTCATCCGCACTCCGCTTGAGCGCAACCAGGATGTGCTGGCGCTCATGGGTGTGCCGCAGGCTCCTGCCGCAGGTGCCGGCGACAATGCAATGGCTGCGGCCGAGGAGGGTTCGGAGGCCGGATTCATCTCCGAACTCGACTTCAACATCCCCGTGATGGACGGCATAGACCGCGACAATACCTTCTGCCTCGTGATAGGCAACGAGAACTATACCCGCGAGGCAAAAGTGCCCTTCGCCAACAACGATGCCGAAGTATTCTCACTCTATCTCAAAAAGACACTCGGCATACCCTCCAAAAACGTGCATCTCATCAAGGATGCATCGCTCAATGACATGCGCTTCGGCATGAACCTTTTGGCCAAGACCTCCAACGCCTACGAGGGTAACATCAACATCATCGTATACTACGCCGGCCACGGTGTGCCCGACGAGGCTACCCGCGATGCCTTCCTCCTTCCGGTCGACGGCTACGGTGCCGACACCTCTACAGGCTATTCCATCGCCCAGCTCTACGATCGCCTCGGCAATATCCCCTCGCGCGGCACAGTGGTATTCATGGATGCCTGCTTCAGCGGAGCAAAGCGTGAGGGTGAGATGATGGCCTCGGCCCGCGGTGTGGCAATCGCCCCGAAGAAGGCCGAAACCAAGGGTAATATGGTAGTATTCACCGCCGCCACCGGCGAAGAGACCGCCTATGCCTATAATGAGGAGGGTCACGGTATGTTTACCTACTTCCTGCTCAAAAAGCTCCAGACCGAAATGGGCGACGTGACCCTCGGCGACCTCTGCGACTACATCACCAGCAACGTGAAGCAGCACGCTATCCGCGAGAACCAGAAGAGCCAGACACCCACAGTCAATGTCCCCGCATCGATGGGAGAAGACTGGCGCAATATCAAACTCTGAACAAACAAAACAACAGATAACAATGAAGAAAAAATTCTATCTGCCGCTCGGCCTGGCAGCACTGGCGCTTCTCGGCACCGGCTGCACAGCCGAAGACCCGGCAAATGGCCTGGACATCAACCAGACCATATTTGCTGATGGAGAAGGGGGTTCGTCAGGCTCTACTGAGAATCCGCTGACCCGATACAGAATCAGCTCGTACTCTTTCGGCTACAATAGATTTGAATTTGATTATACCACTTCCGGAATTCCCGTGAAGTGTATGCAAAATAGGTGGTCCGAATCAAATTTAGATTTCGAAGCGAAATATGATTTTGAGTATGGCAATGGGGCGGATTATCCCACTGCCGTAGCATGGGAGAGTACTGAATGTCCCATATGGTTCAATCAGGAAAGATGCGGTGTGATTGCAAACCATAAAATCGAGAATCTGGAATTTGAGGGAGGTCTGCTTAAATCTCTCATATATTCCGGTAAACAAGTAATTGTAAAGGTTAATGGTGGCGAAGTCGTATCTGACAACATGCCACTCCCCGCTCATAATGTGAAGTTTGAATATGACGGAGCCAAGCATCTCGTGAAGATTGTGGTGGATAGCGATGTCTACGACATGAAATGGAATGCCGCCGGTGATCTGGTAGAGGTAAATTCACCCTATTACGGCCCCAGCACAATCGAATATACCAATGTGGAGAATCGTTATGGTCAGTGGGATCCCACACTTCCCGTGATGGGCTTCTTCCAGACATACGGTTGGTTTGGTGTAGCTCCGACCCACTTCCCCTCTAAAATTAAGACTTGCGTACTTCTGAATACAAACGGTTCAGGCGGACGGGCAGAAACAGCATCATGGTATGACCTTGATTACAGCATAGACTATCATGGTCTGATTGAGACTGTGAAATGGAGTGAGTCGCTCAATAACTACACTGAGGCGAGGATTGACTATCAGTATTTGCAGTAATATGGCGAGTGCTAAGTGAAAAATCAAACCAACAGACCATAAAATGAAAAAGATAATACTTTCGCTGCTCCTTTTAGCTGCCGGCATCGGTATGGCATCGGCGCAGTATGACTATAGCAGCGCGAGCCGCCTCGACTCGATCGAGAATGCGCTTGCATCGGCCAACAGCCGTCTGGCTCAACTCCGTGCCGACAGTGTGCATCAAGCAGTGTGGCGCACAGGCCGCTACTTCAATGTGGGTTATTCTATCGCTTCGACTTCGAGCGATGTTTACAACAAGGAGAGTAGCAAGTATGGCTTCTTCCTGAGCAAGGGTACCTCTTACGTTTTCCCTCGCAAGACACCAATCGGGGGTGTGCTGAAACTCGGTTTCGATGTGAGATGGTTCGACCTTCAGTTTGCCTCTTACGGCAAGTTTGACCGTACCAATCAATACACTTCATACAATCATAACTCCAACAGCGGCTATCAAGGATGGGTGAGTGATATGATTGGCAACAATGTTTCCGGCGATGCCGACATTGACTGTCCTCGCACCACTGAGTTCAACCACATGAGCATGATGCTGGGTGCGTTGGGTGTGGGTCCGACTCTGACAGTAGCTCCTCTTACATTTATGGATAATCAGGCCGCTTCGCTGCGACTGAACCTCTACTTTCACTATCAGCCCACATTCGGTTGTAACTTATACCACACCAACACACAGTATAAAGACTATAAGGAAAGCGATCTGCTGGCCGAGATGGGCTATGTGAATATGTTTGACTGGGGCTTCAAACTGCAGTGGAAGACCTTCGGTCTGGGCATGGAGTGTCGCTGGGGTTCCGGCAAGCTGAATAACTCGACTTTCTCGCCCGAGACATTATGGTGGAATAATACGAGCTATAATCCCTCTGAAATCAACGTCAACGGTGCCGAAGATCCCTATGATGGCCGCTACACCCGCAAATTTGCAGAGACACGTATATACCTTGACTTCGTGTTCTGATTCGGAATAGCTGATTCGGAGCTCCGCCCGGGGGCGGAGAAATATATAAGAGAGACTGCCGCTGCTCATTGCGAGTGCGGCAGTCTCTTTTTTTCGGGTGTATACGGTGTGTTTTGATTGGGAGTGCTTGCATTTTGTAAGTGATATAGCTGGGGTATCTGTCGGATGGGTGTAGATTTATGGTAATTGTAGAAAACGGAGCGTAAAATGCGTGAATCCGGATTGGTAAATAAGGATTGATATATCATAATATCGTAAGTAAAAACGGAGGTAAATGGGCTTGATGATTCACAAGTGTTAAAAATATTGCTTATCTTTGCTGTCGATAATTATGGGAATCATAAATTAACAAAATGCATGATATATGCATTTTAGGGGAGGATAAATGCCCAAAAGTATCTTGTTATACAGTTTTTATTATTCTCGATTAGAATTTAAGTGAATATCAATTTACCATTAATAACTTTTTAACACTTTGATTCAACAGATGAAAAGATCTTTACTCACAATGGCTCTTCTGGCCGGCTCGATGACAGCTCTGATGGCCGAGACTCAGGTATTCGTCTACGATTACCTCGGAGAGGTGGACGGAGTATCCGACAATGGTCACTATGCAGCCATCTCCGACACCGACAACGGTTTCGCCTACCTCTGGGATAGCGAGAAACCCGAGGATCTGGAGGATATCTCATTTATCTCTGATCCGGATCTTCCTACTTCGATGACGGCTTCCGGGACACTTGTATATGATGTGTCGGACAATGGTATCGTGGTCGGGGCAATCAAGTTTGGCAATAAGCAGAATCCCGCCTACTATGCCGACGGAAAGTGGAATCTCCTCCCGATGGATCCCAACGCGATGAACACCAACGAAGCTGTAGCTATCACACCCGACGGCAAGATAATCGCCGGCTATCACTTCATATTTGATCCGAGCACGCAGACGGATGTCAAAGGACGTTTCTATCCCTGCCAGTGGTACCTGCAGGAGGATGGCAGCTATGAGCTGAAAAGTTACAACACTCTGAAACTTCCCGACCATCAGGGTTTCTTCCCCCATGCTCAGAGCCCCGACGGACGCGTGGTGGCCGGAACAGTGTACTGTGGTATCGGCAGCAATATTCCGGCTATAATGAAGGATGGAGAGTATGTGATCTTTGATGAGGTTGAGACTCGATGGGAACCCTGGATGTTCAGGGGTAAATGGTTTGCCGGTCAGGAGACACTCCCCGACGGAACTGTAAAGCAGTACTGGGTGGATGATGTGAATGACCCGAATGTGGTACTCTTCCCCGAGGAGTACATCAACGGATATAGAGATGCCGAGATACGTCTGGAGGGAATGTTTGTAGGCTGCGATGATAAAGGCAACCTCTATGGCGCACGCAGCCTTGTAGCGAATGTGACTGAAGATGGTGCCGGCGATGTGCATACCAAGGCATGCATCTATAATTATGAGGATGACACCTGGTATTATGAAGAGGGTGTCGACATGTTTGTGGCCGGTGTGGGCAAGGATAAGCTCTTCACCATCTCGGGCGATGTGCTCGAGGGCAATGACATCACCAATGCGCGCGATGCCTATGATATCGTTACAGATTACTCGATCAGCGGTATCTACCGCTGCTCTGTGGATGCCAAGACTCTTGGCGGAATCGCCTACGAGATCCATCCCGGTACCGGCCAGCCGATATTCTATCCCTTCATGATTATGGTGGATGGCGGTAGCTACGACCCCTCCAGCGTGCAGTGTGTGGCCGGCAATCCGAAGGAGGCTCTCATCATTGTGGCCGACGGCCATATCGAGGTGGTGAATGCTTCGCAGGTAGCTGTATATGACATGAATGGCAAGCTTATGGGCAACACAGCCGTGACCTCGGTCGAGGCAGGCATATATGTTGTGGTGGCCGATGGCAAGTCGTATAAGATTTGTGTGAAATGAAGCTCATCAGGAGCATGACAACCGGAATAGCAGCCATAGCGGCGGTGTCGGTATCGACAGCCGCGGCTATGGCTGCCGTCGCCACACCCTATTCGCTCGATCTGAGCAAAGGTAAATTCCCTGACGGGGTGCAGGCCGCAAACCTCAACGGCGTGATGCCCGATGTGGCGGGATATTCCAGAGGCTACACCAAGAGCGGATGGCTTGTGGACCGTTACAGCAACCGGGGCTATGTGGCACTGGCTCCGACATTCACGGGGAGCGACGACACATCGTGTGAGAGTGCGCTGACACTTCCGGTGCGCACAATCGGCGAGGGTGAATGGCTCAGCTGGGAGGCGCTGTCGGTGTATCGTCATTTCCCCGACGGCTATCGTGTGGAGGCCATCGTGGATGGCTCCGACACATCGGTGCAGCTTTTCTCGACCGAGGCCGAGAAGGGTGTGTGGCAGAAGCATGTGGTGAGTCTCGGCTCACTGGCCGGAAAGGATGTGGCATTGCGCTTTGTGACCACTTCGACCTCCGGCTATATGCTCGCGCTGACCGAGGTGCAGGTGATTTCAGGATTCGACTCTTACCTGCAGGTGGCAGATGTGACCCGCCGCATGCAGGGTTATCTCGACGGCACTCCCGCCGTGAGGGTGGAGATCACCAATTTCGGAGCCACGCAGAGCGACCTGCCGATGCAGTGTGTATTCAGAGTGACCGACATCCCCGAAGAGGAGGGTGTGGCGGTCGACTTCACAGCCTCAGGTGAATGGAAAAACGGGGAGACCCGCAGTTTTGCCGTCGAGGTGCCCGAAGAGATGTGGGGCGGATGCGCAAGCTATATCGTGGCGCCCGCCGGGGAGGCAGCCGACCGAGTATCGGGGGGAGTGGCCGAGGGGAGCGTGACTGTAGGCCCCTTCAGCCGGTGCATGCTGGTGGATAAGGGGACAGGAATGTGGTGTGTGAACTGTCCGGGAGGGGATGTGGCTCTTGATGCCCTCCGCGACACCTACGGCGATGATATTATTGCCGTCAATACCCATGTCAACGATGCTCTGGAGAATGCGGATTACTGGGAGCATCTCAGGTGGTATTCGGTGCCGATGATGATGCTCGACCGCATCCGTCTCACCGCCGGCGACGGGACCAAGAAATTCGGTGAATATACGGATGCCGTGACCGGCTACGGGCTGCGCCTGAACAGAGTGGAGCTTTCGGCCGACGGCTCTATCGAGGCTGCCGCCACCGTAAGTGTGGCCGAGGCTACCGACAACAGCACCGACCGCTACCGTATAAGCTATGTGGTGACAGGTGATTTCCATGATCCCTCCAATCCTGAATATATCCAGCAGAACTCGTGCAATTCGCTTAAATACGGGGCATATTATATGCTCCCCTCGAAGATTATCCCGGCGCTGATGCGCTATGAGGATGTATCGCTCACCTGCGGCCCCACATTTATGGGTATGGAGGAGTCGCTCCCCGACGACCTTCTCCCCGGCGAGGGATATGACTGCAGCTGGAAGGTAGATGTGCCGGAACTTGCAAAGAATCCGGCCGATCTGCGAATGGTGGCTCTCGTCATCGATTCCGAGACGGGCTATGTGCTTAATGCCGATGAGCTGCGTGTGGGAGAGAGTCCCGACTCCGGCACCGGCACTCCGATGGTGATGCAGTCGATACCGGCATTGCGTGCCGACGGCGATGGGAATCTGTGGATTTCCGGCCCGGAGGGTGAGAAATGCACCGTCGAGATATTTACCCTCGGAGGCGAGCGGCTGTGGAGCCGGAGGTATGAATGCTCCGGAGGTGCCGAGCGCCTCACCCACGCGCTCGGCCGAGGTCTATACGTGGCACGTCTCACAGCCGGAGATCTATGCACCGGCCTGAAGTTGCACGTGCGTTGACAAATCGCTCAAATAAGTCATAATCATATAATTAAACTAAATCAATTGACAATGAAACACCTATTTACTGCTTTCGCAGTTGCGGCAGTCGCCATGTCGGCTTCCGCCTACGATTTCAGCTACACCGTCGACCCCGTAGAGGGTGAGGTGGATATGCTGCAGACTGTCACACTCACATTCCCGAATGTGGAGGAAGTGGAGATTCTTTCAAAGGAGGATCTGTTCGTTACCCGCAACGGACGTAGGGTCCACGATGTGAATGTGAAATGGAAGTATCCCAACAAGATTCAGTTCGCGTTCGACACTGAGCAGACAGATCCTGCGACCTACAATGTGTACATCCCCGGATCGACAGTCTGCGGCTTTGCCGACCTCACCGATGATGGCTATCAGTGGGTCAATGTCAACGAGCAGGATATTATGCTCACCTATGAAATCAAGGGGAGTGAGAGCGGTTCGTTCGACTGGTCATATATGGTGATGCCCGAGGAGGGTGTGGTGAATGAAATCCGCGAGATTCAGGTATATTTCCCCGAAATCGAGGAGATGGATATCAACTCCAAGAGCGACATAGTGCTCAGCCATAACGGCATCCCGGTGGATGGGGTGGCTGTAAGCATTGCCGCCAATCTTCTCAGCATCGAGCCTTCTGACGTGCTCAAGGAGGCCGGTGAATATACGCTCACTCTCCCCGACGGTGTGTTTACTGCCTATGGCAATGACAATGGTGATGGCTATCAGAATTTCGGGCTAAATCCCGAGACAATCACACTGACATGGAGCATCGAGGGTGAGCTTCCCCCTGTAGAGGCCGACCTTACTCTTGGTATCGCCACTCCCAAGCCCAATGCGGCAGGCGAGATTTCGGCCGATAAGTCGCTTGAGTCAATCTTCTTATTCTGCGACCAGGCCGGTATGGCTGTGGCTCCCGGCACTGAGGCCAATGTGACAATCGAGGAGGTGAACGGTGATTTCAAGGCCTCTACACGCCTCCAGAAGGGTCGCGGACTGAATTCAGCCTACAGCTATTTCATCGCAGCCTTCGGCACCGAGCCCAGCTACAATGGAGAATACATCATCACAATTGCCGAGGGTGCATTCGGTGATGCCGAATGGCTTGCAAATCCCGCTACCGGCCACACCAACGCAGAGCTTAAGATCTCCTTCACTCTGATTGATGGCGCCGACCACGACATCTATACCATCCAGCCTGTATCGGTAACTCCCGAAAGCGGCACATATTCGAATGCATCAGACATTGCTACCTTCACAGTGAAGTATGAGGAGGGTGTGACACCCGTGGAAGATGCCAAGGCCACTCTGGCAGGCATGGGTACTGTGGTCTATGGTGAGACAGTCTCCTTCACAAAGACTGAGGATGGCAGCTACACCGCGACATTCGATCCCGCTCCGGTGGAGGATGGTGAATATGTATTGATTGTAAAATCGGGCATGTTTACCGACGGCACTCTCTTCAGCGCCCCGATTGAACTAAACTATACTATCTCCTATACCGATGGTGTGGCAACTGTGATCAGCACAGGCGAGCAGAAGATCTATGACCTCAACGGAAATGTGATGGATTGCGCTGTCGAGGCTCTTCCGGCAGGCATCTATGTAATCAACGGCCGGAAGGTGATTGTGAAATAAAAATGACCCGTATTCAGGGGTAAGGGGAGTTTGACTCCCATCACACCCTCCAAAAACCTGTATATGCAGGGGTGGCGAAATTTCTGCGGGAATGCTCCGCAGGAATAAGCTGCCCCTGCATTTGCGTTTTTTTGTGGGGGGATGCTCCGCAGGAATACGCCGCCCCCTGCATTCGCAGTTTTTTTGTGGGAACACGCTCTAATAGCAGTGCAGATGGTAAAAAATTAATGTCTAAATCGGGAATAATCGTGCAAACCCGATACAACATATTGAAAAATATGTTATATTTGCGGTTGCAAAGAGACTTGATTCGGTTATTATAGGCAAAAAGCGTATGCCGACCGGGCATACGGGTGCTTTATAAAAGCGATGCCGACCGGACATTTTACTCGACTGCGGAGAAATCTAAGAGTACTAATAGTGACACCGGAATAATCCGGCCTACATTATGGAGATTGAAGATATTAAACTGCTTATCAAGAATGAGCTCGGTTATCTTCCCAAGGGGAGAGGAATCGACGAACTTCTTGACCTTGCGCGAGAGGAATCGTATACACGCGGCCAGGTCATCATCCAGGAGGGTCGCAAGTGCCCGGATATCTATATCGTGACGCGAGGCATAGTGCGTTTCGCCGATATGGATGGTGAGCGTGAGCGCACATTCGCTTTTGCGCTCCCCGGATCGATCGTGATGTCGAAACATTCATTTGTGATGGACCTCCCGAGTTATTACCGCCTCGAGGCCTGCTGCGACACCGATGTGCTTGTGGTGGACCGTGATGATTTCTGGAAACTCGTGGAGCGCGACCACGACATGGCTCTCTGGATGCTGAAGTATGCCTATGGCGAGTGCTTCTATCAGGAGTATAAGAATGCATCGGTGCATAACGGCACTGCCGCCGACCGCTACCGCCGCATGCTTGCCGACCGCCCGGAGATTACCGACCGTGTGCCCCAGAAGATGGTGGCCTCCTATCTGGGTGTGACCCCGGAGTATCTGAGTAAGCTGAAGCGCGATTACTTCAAGCCCGTGAAGTGAAGCGCCGGTGTGCCTGAAGGATGGGGGGATAAGAAGCCTCTGCCGTCAGGAGGTATCCGGCTCATGCCCCCGTTCGTAAGAAATTAACTCTGCCGGTATCCACCGACCTCTATGTCGGCGGATACCGGCAGAGTTTTCGCTTTTTATGGAGGGGAGTAGTGGGGAGGAGTGGACGGTGATAACCGCCGGGGGGGCTTAAACGTTATTAACATATGAATATCATCATTGCAGGCAGCGGCGACACTGGCACACATCTGGCCAAGATGCTCTCGGAGGAGCATTGTGATGTGGTGCTGATGAGTACCGACAGTGAATATCTGGAGACCATCGATGCCTCCTTTAATCTGATGACCCTCTATGGCGACGCCACTTGTGTGGCCGATCTGCGGAGGGCCGGTGTGGCGGAGTGCGACCTCTTCGTGGCGGTGACTCCGGTGAGCGATACGAATATGGTGGCTTGCCAGCTGGCTTCGATTTTAGGGGCCGGGCGCACTATAGCGCGTGTGGGTCGCAGCGATTATCTGCGGCCGGAGGTGGCCGCCGGGTTCAGTCGTGCCGGGGTGGAGCAACTGGTATATCCCGAGACGCTGGTGGCCGATGAGATTGTGGATTTCATTCGCCATAACTGGGTGCTGCACTGGTATGCGGTGCAAGGTGGCGAATTGATTCTGGCCGGTGTGCGCATTGATGAGGATGCCCCGGGAGTGGGGAGCTGCCTGAAGAATCTGCATCCCGACGGACGCATATTCCACGTGGCGGCCATACGCCGCGGCGGGGAGATACTGATACCGCGTGGCGACGACCTGCTGATGGCCGGCGATACGATATATGTGGTGATGCGCCCCGACCATGTGATCGATGTGGCCCGGATATGCGGCAAGCGCGATGAGGAGATGAAGAGTGTGATGGTGACCGGAGCCGGAGCCATCACCGGCGAACTCGCCTCGCGCCTGCAGGGACGCTGCAAGCTCACCATAATCGACCCCGACAAAGAGGCCTGCCGCAGGCTGGCCGAGGATTATCCCAAGGCCACGGTGGTGTGTGCGCCGGCTCATGACATAAGTGTGCAGCGCGAGGAGGGTCTGGCCGATACCGACCTTTTTATAGCCCTCTCCAACGACCCTCCGAGCAATATCGTGGCCTGCATGATGGCCAAGGATGCCGGGGCAAAGCGCACTGTGGCGCAGATTGAGGCGATACAGTATATCGCCGAGGCCGACCGCCTGGGTGTAGACAAGACGGTGAATAAGAAACTGATCACCTCCGGGCGGATACTCCGCATCATCCTCGGCCTCGGGGCGAGGGTGGAATCGGTGATGGCACTGGGTGATGCCGAGGTGGCCGATATCATTGTGGATGAAGGGGCGCGTATCACCTCGGCTCCGGTGATGGATCTTAAGCTGCCGCATCAGATCACTCTGGGGGGATTGCTGCGTCAGGGACGCGGCCAACTCGTGGAGGGTAAGACCCGGATACTCCCGGGCGACCGGGTGCTGGTATTCTTCCGCGCCGGGGCGCTCAATAAGGTGGAGTATTGGTTTAAGGGTAAGGATTGATTTTGCCGGCAGGTGTGGCCGTGACGTAATCGTAAGGTATAAGTAAGAAAGGATTAAGTGATGAAGGTGGAGATCAGTTATAGGTCGGTGGCCAAGGTGCTGGGGCAGCTGCTGCTGGTGGAGGGGGCGATATTGCTCATACCGCTGGTGCTGGAGATTCTGGACAGTGAGCCGGGGTGGCGTGGATTCGTGGCGGGCGCGGTGTTGGCGCTGGGCGTGGGCGCAGTGCTGTGGCGCATGTTCAGGCGCACGCCGCTCACTCTGCGGCGACGTGAGGGGTTTATGCTGGTGAGTTTCGGGTGGATAATATTTTCGCTGATCGGGATGCTGCCGTTTCTATACTGCGCACATCCGCTGAGCCCGGCCGATGCCTTTTTCGAGACGGTGTCGGGTTTCACCACTACCGGGGCCACCACGATAGCCGATGTGGAGGTGCTGAGCAAGGGGGTGCTGCTGTGGCGCTCGATGATACAATGGATTGGCGGACTGGGTATTCTGCTCTTCATGCTGGCGGTGCTGCCATCGCTCAATGAGGGTGGCGGACTGTCGGTATATAATGCCGAGGTGACCGGTATCACCCATGATAAGTTGCGCCCCCGCATACGCTATACGGCCAATTGCCTGTGGGGCGTCTACGGTGTGCTGACGCTGCTCCTTGTGGCGCTGCTGTGGGCCGGACCGATGAATCTCTTCGATGCCCTGTGCCATGCCATGACCGCCATATCGACCGGGGGATTCTCCACGCGCAATGCGAGTATAGCCTACTGGAATTCGGATTATATCACCGGGGTGCTGACGATATTCATGTTTATCGGCGGTGTCAATTTCTCGCTCCTTTACGGGGGATGGAAGGGTGACTGGAAGGGACTGTGGCATAATGATGTGTTGCGCGCCTATGTGCTGATGGTGGGGGTGGCCTATGTGGGGTTTCTGATCACTCTGCTGGTGGAGGGGAGAGCCGACAATGTGAGTCATTCGCTCTTTGCTCCGCTATTTCATGTGGTGTCGACAATCACTACCACGGGCTATACGCTGGCTGATTTCAGCGCGTGGGGCACATTTGCATTGCTGCTCACCTTCCTGCTGATGCTGAGCGGTGCCTGCGCCGGGTCGACTACCGGCGCCATCAAGATAGACCGGCTTGTGGCTTTGGGGCGCAATCTGAGCAATGAGGTGAAGAAGTCGGTGGCGCCGAAGAGGGTGTATGTGGTGCGTGTGAACGGGCGGGTGGTGCCGGAGGATGATCTGGCGCGCATCAGTGCGTTTACCACAATCTACTTTGTGCTGATACTCATAGGGGTGCTGATCGTGACGGCCTATGGAATAAGCCTCGACGATGCATTCTTTGCGGTGATCTCATGTGTGGGCAATAATGGTCTGGGCTATGGACTTACCGGTGCGGCCGGCGGATATCATCTGCTGCCGGATGCCGTGAAGTGGGTGCTCTCGCTGATGATGCTCACCGGGCGTCTGGAGCTCTTTTCGGTGCTTGTGCTCTTCTTCCGGATATTCTGGAGCCGATGAGTGCGGGGCCTATGTCCGGCTATGGGTGGTGAACAGTCGGTGCTCTTCATCCGTTGAATAGGAGAGCACACTCTAAGAAGTGTGAAAAAAACTTCAAAAACTGATTACTCATTCCACACACTCACACACTCACTCTATGCTACACGATATACTGTTTCTCATACTCGGGCTGGTGGCCGTGGTGGCCGGAGCCAATTATCTCACCGATGGGGCATCGGCCATAGCGCGGCGCTTCAAGGTGTCGGATCTTGTGATAGGTCTGACGGTGGTGGCGTTCGGTTCGTCGACCCCCGACCTGGTGGTTTCGCTCACCTCGGTGTTTGAGGGGAAGGCGGAGATTGCTGTGGGTGATATCGTGGGAGCGAATATCTTTGATCTGCTGCTGGTGATCGGTCTGTGTGCATTGGTGGATCCCATCACTGTGAGCAAGCAGACGCTGCATAAGGAATTTCCGATGGTGATTCTCTCTTCGGCTGTGCTCTTTATCCTGGCCTGCGATATGCTGATTGATGGGAGCAGGTTTGATTTCTTGGATCGTTCGGATGGGTTGATTCTGCTCTGTTTCTTCCTGATGTATTGCTCCACAACCTATATGGTGGCGCGGAGCACGACCACGGTGCCGGGGAGCGCGGGCAATAAACCGGTGTCGAACCGGCCCATCAAGATGTGGCTTGCGGCGGTGATGGTGTTGGGAGGCCTGGCGGCGCTCGTGTTTGGCGGCAATTGGATAGTGTCGGCGGCGAGCGGTATAGCGCGAAGGGCCGGGATGTCGGAGGCGTTGGTGGGGCTGACGGTGGTGGCGATAGGTAGTTCGGTGCCGGATCTCACCACTTCGTTTGTGGCGGCGCTCAAGGGGCATTCGGGGATTGCTGTGGGCAATGTGGTGGGCTCCTGTGTGATCAATGTATTTTTTGTGATAGGACTGTGTGCCACGGTGCGCCCCTTCGGACTGGGGGCGATGGATTGGATCGACTTCGGTGTGCTGGTGTGGAGTTCGGTGCTGCTATGGCTCTTCGGATGGGTGTGGGGCACGCGTCGCATCAATCGTGTGGAGGGTGCGGTGCTGGTGCTTTCCTATGCGGCCTATATGGCATATCTGGTAGGGGTGAGGTTCTGATTTCCTGACCTCGGGCCTGCTGTACAATCGATGCCTCTTCTCCCACCCTGCGCTTTGAGCTGCCGGGGGGGAGAAGAGGCATCGGGTGTTAGGGACGCGGCTCAGAGTGCGAGAATCTGGGCGGCGTGCTCCTTGGTCTTGATCTGCTTGGGGGTGAGGATCTGCTCTATGGTGCCGTCGGGGGCGAGGATGAATGTGGTGCGGAAGGTGCCCATGTAGGTGCGACCCGCCATCTTCTTCTCACCCCACACTCCGGCCAGCTGCACGAGGCGATGTTCGGAGTCGGTGATGAGAGGGAAGGGGAGGGAATTCTTCTCGGCGAAGCGGCGGTGAGCCGCCGGGCCGTCGATGCTGCATCCGATCACCTGATAGCCCGCCTCGAGCAGGGCAGTGTAGTTGTCGCGCAGACTGCAGGCCTGGGCTGTGCAGCCCGGGGTGCTGTCTTTGGGATAGAAATAGAGGGCAATGCGTTTGCCCGGGAAATCGCTGATCCGTATCTCGCGGCCCTCAGCGTCAAGCCCTAAAAGATCGGGCATCTTGTCACCGATATTCATTGTTTCCGGAAGATTTATAGATTCGCAACGGCCGGAGCCCGATGGTGGCATGAAATATCCTATGGGTGAAAACCGTTAATTTCATTAGCCTTACCTGTCATATTGTCGGATTGCGGCAATATGTTAGCGGGATGTTTCCCGACCGTTGTCTGATTAGACAAATTCAAGTGCAAATTTACAATTTTCATTCTTATCCCCAAAATGGTAATTGAGAATATAAAGAAATTACTTGTGGATATGGGTGCCGGCAGCACCCTATTGACCACGGTGACACTGCTGGTATTTATCGCCATATGTGCTGTGGCGGCTTATCATATCACGAAGTTCCTGCTTGGAATCGTGGAGAAAATCGTGGTGCGCAGCGCCACAGAGTGGGATGACGATCTGCTCACGCCGAAGATGCTGCGGGCCGTATCGCTGCTGGCTCCGGCACTGGTGGTGGCGTGGCTTCTGCCGCAATGTTTCGAGACGGCCAAATCGGTGCGGGTGTTGCATCTGCTCACATCCTTCTATATCATGTGGACGGTGGTGATGATCATCCTCATCTTTTTGGGGAATCTCTATGAGGCGCTGGCGCGGCGACCGAAGCTGAAGGCATATGCCGTGAAGGGTATCTTCCAGATGTTCAAGCTGATTGTGATCGGTGTGGCGGTGATAATCGGACTGAGCATGATAATCGGGAAGACTCCGATTGCCATACTGACGGCATTGGGCGCCTCGGCGGCTGTGCTGATGTTGGTGTTTAAGGACACGATATTGGGTCTGGTGGCCAGTGTGCAGCTCACGGCCAATAATATGGTGCGCAAGGGGGATTGGATTGTGGTGCCGCAGAATGGTGCCAATGGAGAGGTGATCGATATTTCGCTCACCACGGTCAAGGTGCGCAATTGGGATAATACGGTGACTACGGTGCCTCCCTATTCGCTGGTGTCGAATTCATTCCAGAACTATGCGCCGATGCAGAGTTCGGGTGGGCGGCGTGTGAGCCGCGCCATCTATGTGGATGTGAATACGGTGAGATTCTGCACCCCCGACGAACTCGCCGAACTGCGCCGGCGCGGCTGGCTCGAGGGTGTGTCGGAGAGCGAGAGCGCCGATATGGTGAATCTGCAATTGCTGCGCAATTATCTCGACCGTTATCTGGGGCGGCATAAGGAGGTGAATTCGAGTCTGACCTATATGGTGCGTCAGCTCGACCCGACCCCCTCCGGACTCCCCCTCCAGCTCTACTTCTTCACTACCACTACTGAATGGAAGGCCCACGAGCGGATCCAATCCGACATCTTCGACCATATCTACGCCATAGTGCGCTACTTCGGCCTCTCCATCTTCCAGACCCCTGCGGGTCGCGATCTGCTCCCCCGGAGTTGAGAGCGCGTTCTAATAATATTCGGTGGGGGAGTGCGTTAATTGGGATAGCCGGGAGAGGATGGGGAATGTGGCCCGTACACGCTCGCGGGAGAATGTATATCTTATACCTACTGACCTAATACTTAGTGAGATGAAACTTAAGAAACCGGGGTTGCTGCCTCGCATCGTGATTGCAATCGCGCTTGGAATAGGCGCCGGATATCTGATGCCGGAATGGGGTGTCAGGGTGTTTGCTACGTACAATGCGATTTTTAGCGAATTTTTAGGATTTATTATACCTCTGCTGATTGTGGCCTTTGTGGCTCCGGCCATCGCCGATGTGGGGCGTGGGGCCGGGAAGATGCTTGCGGCCACAGCCGGTGTGGCTTATCTGGCCACATTGCTGGCCGGATTCGGCAGTTTCGCGGTGAGCGACGCTCTTTTCCCGTCGATGATTACTCCGACGGGGGTGAATGATGTGGCTGAGGCAGGTGAATTGCCCGGACCTTTCTTCACGGTGGCTATGCCGCCGCTGATGGGAGTGAGCAGTGCGCTGGTGCTCGCTTTTGTGCTCGGCCTGGGCACCGCGGCGCTTCCGCAGGGGAATGCGATGAAGCGGGTGCTCGACAATCTGCGCGACATAATCACCGGGGTGGTGAATGGCGCGATTCTGCCGTTGCTTCCTCTCTATATCTTCGGAATTTTCCTGGGCATCACGATGTCGGGGCAGGTGGTAGGGATACTCTCTACGTTTGCTAAGATTATCGCTGTGATATTCGTGATGCATATCGCCATATTGGTGTTGCAATTCGGTGTGGCGGCGTTCTTCTCGCGCGGTTCGCGCAATCCGCTGAAGCTGCTGTCGGGTATGCTCCCGGCCTATTTCACGGCGCTTGGCACACAGTCGTCGGCCGCCACTATTCCGGTCACTCTGGAGAGGGCGGTGTCGATCGGTGTGCCGAGGCAGGTGGCCGGTTTCACGATACCCCTCTGTGCCACGATACATATGAGCGGTTCGACACTGAAGATTGTGGCCTGTGCGGTGGCCCTGATGCTCACCAACGGAATGCCCTATACCACGGGGATGTTTGCGGCTCTGATTTTTATGATGGGTGTCACGATTATTGCGGCGCCCGGTGTGCCGGGTGGCTCGATAATGGCATCGCTGGGAGTGCTGAGTTCGATATTGGGTTTCAGTGAGGCCGACAATGCGCTGATGATAGCCCTCTACATCACTATGGACAGTTTCGGCACCGCCTGCAATGTGACCGGCGACGGCGCCATCTCCATCATCATCGCCCGCCTCTTCCCGAGGGCCACCGAGACGGACTAGTCCGACAAGTCCGACAAGTCCGACAAGTCTGACAAGTCCGAAAAGTCCGACAAGTCCGACAAGTCCGACTGCGCCTGAGTGGGGGATTAGCGGGCCATTATCGATTGTGAGTCGATGCAGGGGATGCCCATATTGCGCAGGTCGCGGATATTTGCATGGGCCACTTCGATGGTGGCGGCTGAGCAGCAGTCGGTCACTACGGTGGTGAGATAGTCGAGCGACATGGCATCGACGGCCGTGGCCCGGATGCAGTTGGGATATTGCGTGCCGGTGACGAATATTCGTTTCACACCCATGCGGCGCAGGATGAGGTCGAGTCCGGTTGCGAAAAAGGCGCTGAAGCGTTTCTTGATTACTGTCATGTCGCCCGGTGCAGGGGCGATTTCGTCGGGGATTGATGCTCCGGGGGAACCTTCGATACAGAAAGTTCTCCCTTCTTGGAATAGATGGCGCCGGAAGAGTTCGGCATCCACGCCGGAGGGATGATGGTGGCGGCAGATGTAGATGACCGCCCATCCTTTGCTGCGCCCGAAGTTGAGAAACCGGGCGATGGCAGGTAATGTGGCATGGGCGCCGGCCACACAGAGTGGTGCGCCCGGCATTACGAAATCATTCTGCATATCGACCACGAGGATGGCGCTCTCCGCCTCCCGGGGATTATTCTCTCCGGTTGTCGTCAGGCTGTTCATTCAGTGGGAAGGCTGTTAATTGTCGGACTGTCGGGCACGGCTTTTCTGAAAAACCGTGGAGAAATAGTTTCCCATATATTTCACCCAGGAGTCGCTGTTAGGGCTGACGGCGTAGCGGGTGTCGATTTTTCGGATAGTGTTGCCTTTGATTGAATCAAGGGGCACAAGCATCAGTATTTCCGGATGGTCGGGTGTGCCTCCCACGCCTAAGGCAATCAGTACCTTTCTGCGTTTTTCCCGTTGGAAATCTTTGTATCGCTTTATCTGATATTCTTCAAAGGAGACGCAACCGTTGTTCCAATTAGAGCGATATTTGCATTCTATATAGTAATCAATCTGCGATTTGCCATATTTTTGCTCCACATGGAAGTCGGGGTTTTTACATGATTCGGCCACTACGCCGGCCGATGAGGCTTTATCCTGTGTGCGTTCGAGGAGTTTGAGTCGCCAGTCGGCGAAAATGTTGGCCACGAAATCTTCAAACTGTTCCCCTTTTTCATGTGGGGTGGGTTTGGATGTGGCGGATTCGGGTGTGTGTGGTGTCGGAGTATTGTCGGTCTGTCGTGATGCGGCGGGAGCCTGCGGGGATGCGGCGGGAGATTGAGAGGGTGTAGCGGTGGCCTGACGGGATGTGATTGAGTCGGCGGAGTGTCTGGCGGAACTGTTGGAGAGGATGATAACTTGTTCCTTATGTGCATTTTGGCGCGTAATGAGCAGGAGCCCGCCGACGATGGCCAGAACTCCGGCGACAATAAGCAGATAACCCATGGTCTTTTTCATTAGGAGAATTTATGTTGTTATGAAAAGGAAAATCTTTGCAAAGTTAGCGAATTTTTCGGGATTTCTCTCATAGGGCGTGCGCTGTCATTGCCTCATGTAGTGCCCGGTAATCCTCGTGAGTCATATTGTAGCAATGTTCGGTCCGTTTATCTCCGAGAGGGGATATTACATCGCTATTGGTATGATGATATTTGAATCCGCTTTTTTCGCAGACGCGTTTCGATTTTATATTCCCGTCATAATATACACACCATACTGTCTTCAGGCACAATTCATTGAAGCTCCGAGCCAGTAATGCACCGACAGCTTCCGGAATAAGACCTTGTCCCCAATATGGCTTACCAATCCAATAGCCAATCTCGGCTTCGCCCTCTTTCGTAAAACCATCGGCCGACATTAGGCCGCAACTGCCTATCGGTTCGCCTGTTTCCTTAAGGACCACCGCATATATCTCGGGGGCGGAAAATATGGTCCTGATGATTTCAAGACTATTCTCGACCGAAGTGTGCGGCATCCATCCGGCAATGGGACCGATATCCGGATCGCAGGCGTATTTATACAGTAACCCAGCTTCCGATTCTTGCCAGGGGCGCAAGATCAATCGTTCTGTTTCAATCATGTTAGTAAGAATTGCTATTTTTGATTATTACAGGGAATTATTGCTAACTCTGCAATTGCAGACCGCCTCGCAGAAGCCCCGGTCGGGGGCTAAGAGCGCGTTCCTTAAAATTTCGGGGTCGTAGAGTCGGAATCAATGTCATAATGGCGAGAGGCTATCTTTATGCTCTCTGCAATGCGAGCGCGAAACTCGGGGGGAGCTATGACTTCTGCATGTCCGCCATAGCCGAGGATGAGGCGCTCCAATTCGTTGTTTATGACCACTTTTAGCGATAGCTGTATTGAACCGTCACGGAAACGGAGCTCAACTTTCTGCGATTTATGGAATGGTTTTGATTCAACGTATGGAGCCTGCTGCCGGTCAATCTTTATTACCACTCTGCGTGCTTTATCGTGTATTTGCTTTGTCACTCCGATTGTATCGTCAAAGAAATGCTCCGGATCAAAGTCAACACATTTCTTGAAAGGATGCTCTTTGTCAACAGAAACAGACTTGATGCGGTCGAGGGCAAAGATATTAACCTGCGGGGCGCGGTTGGAGGCTTTCTCTCCAATGAGAAACCATCGATTGCGGTATTCCTTCAGTAAATATGGATACACCACTAAAGCTTCCGGCTGACGAGCCTTGAACGACTGATATTCAATAATGACAGTTTGCCGCTTACGCACGGCATCGTATATGTGGCCGATAAATCGTGTGCCGGCGTAACCTGCCACATGCTCCATATCCATTGCCGGGGTCGAGACACCGGTGTGGCGGGAAATCTGCTCGTTGAGTTTGCTGATAGTGTCGATCGATGATGCTAACTGTGGAAATCCTTGCAACTGGCGCAATATGTCGAGAGCCGAATTGAGCGCATCGAGTCCTTCGTCATTCAGCGGTAGATGAGTGATGCTGAAATCAGGGTCGTCATATTCGTAATACTTGTTTTCACGCACCACTATCGGGGCATTATAGCCTAAACGGTCGCTGCGCATCAGCGCAAGATCGTTCTGAAACGTGCGGCGGCTCACGGGGTTACTCCGCCCTTCAAATTCAGCCAGCGCATCGGTGCAGGCGTCAATCAGGTCGTCGATCGTCCAACGACGATAGCGATTCTGAAGACATTTATCAATGGTGGATATTCTGATAAGAGTGGCTCGATTCAGGGGCATAAGGATAATTTTTTGCAAAAGTAGCATTTTTTTCATAAGTGCGCAAATCCGCTGCGCACCCACATCTCAATTTTGCGACAAAATCAGAAGAATATGAACATTACTGGAAATCATACATCAGCTGAAATTTTCACAGATAACATAGAACCGACTGCCCTCGACTGGATAACAGATCTTTGCAATCATCCGGCAATGGAGGGGGTGCCAATCGTGCAGATGCCCGATGTTCACGCCGGTAACTCATGCAATGTGGGTACAGCCTATCCGGTAGGAATGTATGCCGATCCCGACCATGTGGGTGTTGACATCGGTTGCACTATCTCTATGCATCGGCTTTCGTGTGCGGTAAAATCCGAGGATTTCCCGCTCCTTGACCATCGAATCCGTGAGGCGATTCCGACCGGCACGGATATATGTCAGAAAAACTCTCTCAATGAGAAAGAGCTGTTTCGTTTCATAAATTCTCAATATCAAAAGGCTCGCTCGGCGGCTCCCGGCCTTATCAATGAGGCTCCACGTATAGATGCACGTTTCATCACCGACTTCTGTCGCCGCATCAAGCTTCGGGAAGGCATCTTCTACAAGAGTCTTGGCACGCTCGGTGGCGGCAATCACTTTATTGAGTATGGCGAAGACTCGGAATCAGGCGACGGTTGGCTGACGATACACTGTGGTTCACGAAATCTCGGAGTGAAGGTAGCCAATCATTGGCATAATATTGCGCAGAATCCAAAACGAGCAAAATACGTAGGTTATCTTTGGGGCGATGCCTTATGCGGTTATCTGTCGGATATGATTATAGCTCAGTGCTATGCGCTCTATAATCATCAGATTATACGCGACCGGATATTTGCTATCCTCAAAAAGTTGTGTAAGGCCAAATGCGTGGAGTCTATCTTTACTACCCACAACTATATCTCTGTCACCGATGAGCAGCCAATGCTCCGCAAAGGCGCAATCGACGCTTCCAAAGGCCTCAAATTAGCAATCCCTTTCAATATGCGCGACGGAATAGCAATCTGCATTGGCAAAGGAAATAATCAGTGGCTCAACACTGCTCCACATGGCGCCGGACGCATCATGAGCCGGGCACAAGCAAAAAAACAAATATCAATGAGTGAGTTTGAAAATGCAATGACCGGAATTTACTCGTCATCTATTTGCCAAGGCACTCTTGATGAATCTCCAATGGCATACAAATCTACTGAAGAAATCCTTGAACTTATCCGGCCGACAGTAGAGGTAGTCGCCATGATAAAACCGAAACTCAACATCAAAGACAACGGAGAATGAAACATTATATACAGATCACGGCCGGTCGCGGTCCGGTGGAATGTGCCAGAGCGGTCACTCTGGTGGCACGCGAACTTCTCAAAGCGATTCCTTCGCTGCAACTTGCTGATTGCGAACCTCACAATCAGCACGACGATTGCTTCATGTCAATGACTTTTGCAACCAAAGAAACAATTCCACCATCGATTGCAGCTGAATGGCAGGGTACAATACTTTGGCGTTCAACCCGAAATCCATATCGTCCGGGACATAAGCGCAGCAACTGGTTTGTCGGAGTCAACTTCTTTGATGAGGTAGAACTGCTACAGATTGATGAATCAGACATCATTTATGAAACCTGCCGCTCGGGAGGAAAAGGGGGGCAGAACGTCAACAAAGTAGAAACTTCAGTTCGGGCAATCCACAAACCAACCGGCCTTTCGGTGAAATGCTCCGACGAACGCTCTCAGTTGCAGAACAAAGCTCTTGCAAGAGAACGACTCCTGTTAAAGCTTCTTCAACAAAACGACAAAGCCGTAGCAGAATCGCAAGCGCGTCAATGGAGCAACCACGATAATCTTGAACGAGGCAACCCCGTCAAAAAATTTTCCGGGCCGCTGTAAATTAGGGATACTCAGTTAATGGCTAATTGATTATTTGTCAGAGTTATAGATGTTTTGTAACTTTACAAAGAACCCCCGATGGCCCCATCACGGGCTTATTCGGGGGTAATTCTTAAAAATAATATTACGTGAAGTTACGAAAAATTTCTGAGATTACGGCCACGTTGCCGTTTACAGAGTTCGATTTCATGCAAAAATATCGCGAGAGTTTTGCCGTCAGCGAGCTCGGACGCATCCATGCGCAATTGCCATTGAAAGAACTGGCAGAGAAAATCCGTTCGCATTTACCCAAAGCGCATCCACAGGGTTGCTCTCCAAACAGATAAGTCAATGGAACCGAATCTGCAAAATACAACACACCATTGACATTGCACTCACCGCCGAGCAGAGAAAGCGTCTTATTGCCCCTACGACCCCGAAATTTTAAGGAACGAACTCTAAAGGCACATTGGTCCGGAATCATTACAAACTTCACGTGTCCCGGAGTCAACAATGGCATTCTTGAAGGGATAAATCAGAAGATCCAGCTTGCCAAACGCAGAGCAAGAGGATTTGCACTCTTATCCAATTTCATTGATATGGCATACTTCGTCAGCGGTAAGCTCAAATTCGATTACCCATACAATTCGTTATAGAACCAAAATTTTTATCTAATTCTCTCAAAGTCCCGTGACGTCCCTGTCGATATATCCGTATGGAAGTCTGATGGGAGTATTCTCGAACTCCGTCATTGTATCTCCCTGCTATACAATTTTTACGGATGTTGGCGCAATGTCAAGTTGCTTTTCTCCGGTGAATGTCGCAAAATTCACGACTGCTGCATCTTCAAAGCCAATGACCTTTAAGTTTTCTTTTGAAATCTCGCGAATTATTCGTACCTTTGCAGGCAAATATTCTTCATTTAATAAGACGCAATGAAATTAATGAAATTAATCTTAAGTAAGGTTCTCTTTATTGCTCTGGGGACTATATGTTATTCATGCACAGCGAACACTGCATCCTCTAATTATATAAATGAAGATGAAGCCGCTGTTGAGTTAGTCAAAAAGGAACAACCCCAAGTACGTGATAATCGTATTTCCGTTGCAGGGAAGTATGACCGACATGATGGGGCCAATCATCATATTGGTTACGATATACTGTTATATGATTCAAATACGAATCTTTATTTACCTGTCGTAATTAGCGCATTCCCAAATGTGTCTGGATGTGAACTGAGTTTTAACTTACATACCTCACCATATCCCGCAACCAACTATGGTTGTGATGTAAGTCCATCAAGTTTATGGGTTTCAAGATCGGAAATTATTGTTAAACCTAATCCATTTAATGGAGATAACGAGTTTCACTATATTCGCTAAAGATTAACTGCATCTTTTCGCAATCGTCATAAGGTCCATAACTTCGCTGAAAATCTCAGCAAGTTATGGACTTCTCTTTTCCCGACCTCAATTTCAACTCGGTTGAAAATCTTCCCGGCTTCGAGGCACGAGCCGCGCTCACAGTCAACTCCGCGTCAGTGTTCTGCGAAGATTTGGATATTGTGCAGACTATTGCAGATGATAGTCTCTCTTATGGTCCGTGGGGCGACGACAATCAAATGCCTTTCAATATAGTTTCGCTCATTGAGAAAGACAATGTTTTGTAACTTTACAATGAACCCCCGATGGACCCATCACGGGCTTATTCGGGGGTAATTCTTAAAATAAATGTACGTGAAGTTACGAAAAATTTCTGAGATTACGGCCACGTTGCCGTTTACAGAGTTCGATTTCATGCAAAAATATCGCGAGAGTTTTGCCGTCAGCGAGCTCGGACGCATCCATGCGCAATTGCCATTGAAAGAACTGGCAGAGAAAATCCGTTCGCATTTACCCAAAGCGCATCCACAGGGTTGCTCTCCAAACAGATAAGTCAATGGAACCGAATCTGCAAAATACAACACACCATTGACATTGCACTCACCGCCGAGCAGAGAAAGCGTCTTATTGCCCCTACGACCCCGAAATTTTAAGGAACGCGATCTAAAGACCAAGCACGCGACATTTTCCTCGTTGGTTGCTATACTTGTCATCGCGTCAGCGATTACAATAATATCCAGACTGAGGACTTCACTACTACCGCGAAAGGTACTCCGATTATCCGTCTTGTCCAGCAAAAGACACGCAACGAGGTAAAGATTCCCATAATGAATCCCAGCCTCGAAGCCATCTGCAAGAAATATGAATATCATTTGCTATCGGTGGTTGACCAGATTCTTAACCGCTACATCAAGGAGATACTGAAAGACCTGTCCGAAACGGTGCCGACACTTGCCGTCAAAGTGCCGACAAAGCTCACCATGAAGCAAAAGTACAAGGAAGCCGCTGGAGAACTGACGGTCGAGCGTAACGAGAAAGGGGACGTGATGATACCTCGCTATGATTGCGTCACCACCCATGCCGCCCGGCGCAGTGGCATTACCAATATGTATCTCTCCCACAAATTCACCATAGTCCAGATGATGCACGTCAGCGGACACAAAACGCAAAAAACCTTTATGGACTACATCAAACTCTCCTCCGACGAAATAGCCGACGAGATCGACGCAATTGTCAACGGTGCAAAAGAAGAAGTGTTCTAAGAGATAAAGTGTTTGCACATAGCTGAAAATCAAATTTAAAGTGTTAATTTTGTATATGGAAACAATTGTTCATATTCATAGCGAATCAGAATATAATGAAATATTGCAACAAGCTGTTGCAGTAATTGAAACCGCGAGAGGTAATGCCGCCCGTGCCATTGTCAGTACATCGAATGAAATGTATTGGCGGATAGGTCAACTGTTATATGAGCGGAAGCTCGGCAGCAAACACGGAGACAAAGTAGTCAAGCGGTTGTCCGCCGACCTCAAATCATCATATCCAAAGATGGGAATGTCGGTGCGCAACTTGTTTAACATGAAGCGGTTTTATGTTAGATTCCATGAAGCAAATCCAAAAGTGCAACAGGCTGTTGCACTTTTGCCGTGGGGACATATAAATTACCTCATGTCTAAGTTCGATGATAATGATGAAGCGATAGAGTACTATGCCTGCAAGTATCAAGAAAAGGGCTGGAGCCGAGATTTACTCATCAATGCTGTAAAGTTGGAGATGCACAAGCATCAGCCGGAAAACAACGCCTCAAATAATTTCGCCGTCGCACTTCCAGAGGCTCAGGCGGCATACGCCAACGAAGTTTTCAAGGATTCCTATTGCATGGGATTTCTTGGTGTGACCGAGCCACTTCTTGAACTGGAGCTTGAGCGGAGATTGGTAGAGAAGGTAAAACAGTTCCTTCTTGAACTCGGTCAGGGATTTACATACATCGGCAATCAGCATGTACTGTCCTACAACGGCAAGGATTACAAGGTGGATATGCTCTTTTTTCATCGGGGTCTACGGTCACTCGTCGCCGTCGATTTGAAAATTTCGGAGTTCATGCCCGAATATATCAGCAAGATGAACCTCTATCTCTCGTTGCTTGACAGACTTGAACGAGGCAAAGATGAAAACCCCTCAATCGGCATAATCCTATGCGCTGAGAAAGACAATGTGGAGGTTGAGCTGGCACTTGAAGGATTTACAAAGCCCATCGGTGTAGCCGAATACAAACTTATCGTTCCTCAAAAAGAGCTGAAACAACTAATCACCGATGAAATAAAGACCTTCAACCAAGAAGTTGCCGACAAATCAGCAGAACAATTAGAAGGAAAAGACTGAGCATAGCCTTAGTTTTTCTTTTCACCAGCCCACATATATAGTTTGGTTTAGTTTGTCGGGCATATATATAGCCCGAACCAAACCAATCTGACTCCTAATATCCATGACGCTTCCAAATCTCATAAAATAACAGAGATTTGGAAATGGTATGTATTGGTATTTTACATGAGATGTGGTATGCAATGGTGTGCCAGACGAAAATGAGAGTTAGTTTTTCGGTTGATTTTTGTCCTTGTTAACATTCTCGGATAATAGCCCTGATTCCCAATAAAATTCGTAACTTTGCAAAATGAAACCCGAGCTGAATAAATACGACAATATCAACGCTGATGACGCTCAATTCATCAGCGATATAAAGGCGATAGTATATACC
>JAIDKG010000019.1 GCA_029051525.1 Muribaculaceae bacterium | reverse complement strand
CCTGTCTCGTGGGGTCGGAGTTGTTTATAATTGACATCCCCTCTCCATTCGGGCCGGTCCCGGCCCCCGAGCCGCCTGGTTCCGCGCCGGAGCGCAAGCGAACGGGAGCCGTCCCCCAAGTCCCCCACCCCGACAAAAGCCAATGATAAATAGAACCTCAAGCCTTAATCTTAAAATAATCAGCAGGTTCGAAATTACTAAGAATCCGATTTATTCTCAAACCCTCCGACAGCCCTGAGGCGCCGATGCCCCGGGGCTGTCTCATCCCCCCCCACAGGGGTATTAATATAGCGTATTGCCAGATAAGCAATGAAATTAACATATGTTTCAAAAACACACCATTAGTCCGCAATATTTCTCAAAAATTTGTAAATAACTCGTATTTTACCTAAATTCGCAATCAAATAAGGGTCGATAGCTGCAATGTTATGGAGATTCGGATTGCGGCATTTTGACCAATATGGTCTGTTATGTATATCATTTTGCAAGCACATAACACTGACCGAAACTGTTTAACCATCCGCACTCCACTTTACAAGCCTATGAGCGCTAAGAAAACTACCAAATTGCCATGGCTTACACTCGCTGTAGCCGCTTTCGCAGCCCCCCTCGGTGCAAATGCAGCCGATTGGGAACAGATTCATCAGCTCCCCACCGCACAGGCTCACTTCATCACCGCTGATGGCACTCACCTCCTCTCCGACTTCCTCGACAACCGTAAAGGTGGCATCTATATCTCCACCGACCATGGCACTACATGGGAGAAAACCGATGTGCGCGACTACAACTACCAGAAATTCTATGAAGCCGACGGCTATATCTTCGCGCTCGGTTACGATGGTCGCATAGCGCGAAGCGAAGATGGCGGCCGATCCTGGATAGTGCTCAACTATACCGGCACCCTGAAGGGGGTGATTGAAGACAAGGCTCTCGACTCCTGCGTGGCCTACGGTATGACGAAGCATCGCGACCGCATCTATATAGCCGATTTCGCCGGAGGCGGTGTGCTCTACACCACCGATAATGGTGAGACCTGGGCTGTGACCGACCGCGAATCGATGCTCATCAATCCCTGGGGGGATTTGGTGATGGATAATTTCTACAATGTGGTGGATTTCAACGACACCCTCTACGCCTTTGGCGCATTGAGTGTGCACCGCTTCAATGACGACACCGAGAAATGGGAACAACTCCCGATCAATTCCAACTTCATGGCCGTGTCGACCATCAAGGATGGCAAACTCTTCTGCGGTCGCGCCAACCCCAACTTCGATTCCACTCTGGAGTATCTCCTCTGCACTGAAGATGGTGAAACATGGAATCGCATCGAGGCTCCCGCGGAATATAATGAGCTGACCGGCCTGAGCCGCAATGTGAGATGCATCCATTCCGATGCCGACTATATCTATACCGCCGGTCCCGATGGCATGACCGATAATGAGCCGGGCGTTATGCCCCCGTTTGTGAATTGTCCCGATTTCTTCTTCACAGCCGATCTGGGCGCATCATGGACCCGCGTGGAGGGTCTGCCTCAGCGCATGTATCCACTCACTATCCAGAGCGATGATGATTATGTATATGTAGCGCTCTATTCTCCGATTGAATCGGATTCGAAGAGTGGACTGTGGCGTATAGCAAAGGCCGACATGGCCACTGCCGGCGTGGATAGTCCGGCCGGTGCCGAGGGTCTCAACGTGAGCATTGTGGCCGACCGTCTGAGCGTCGGTGCCTCCAATGTGACCGGCATAGCCATCTACGATGCCGCCGGCAAGGCTGTGGCCGCTGTCGATGGCAAATCTGAAGTATCGCTTGCCGGTCTCGGCAAAGGCGTATACCTCTATCGCGTGACAACCCCCGAGGGCGCTGTAGCCGGTAAATTCGTAAGATAAGCGGCTCATCAGTTTCAACCCGATCCCACAACAACAGACTCTTGGCACACATGAAGCACCATATTATAGCCTTGCCGATTCTCCTGGCGGCCTGCACTTTGATGCAGGCCGCCGATCAGGAGCGGATTGCATATTTCGAATGCGGGTTTGAGAATGGTCTCCCCGCCGATGCCACCCTCTATGATGAGGATGCGCTCCCGCTGCATTTCACCATGACGCAGCGCGGCTTTGCCGCCACCGACAGTTGGATGGTGATGCGCGAGGAGGGTACGGAGAATTATTTCGCTGCCTCGGCATCAACTTTTAAGGATGCCCCGGCCGATGCGGCCGCCTCCGACTGGCTGGTGTTCGCCCCGGTGTGGATACGCGGCGGAGATGCCTGCTTAAAGTGGAAAAGCCGCTCCATCAATGAGCAATCAAGCCGCGGAAGCAAATATGAGGTCTATGTGTCGACCGCCGGACCGACCCCCGCGGAGATCAGCAGCTCGCAACCGGCGGCCACCATCACCGAAGATGAACTCGACGATTGGGCCTCACATGAAATCGATCTGAGTGCTTACGCCGGGAAGAGAGTATATATAGCCTTCGTCAATGTCACTGCCAATGGCGAGATCCTTGGTATCGATGATGTGGAGGTGACCGGATTAAAGGGTGTGGCCGATATACGTCTCACCCCGGGAGCCTACGCCTTGGGCACCGAGCAGCATTACACCATCGGAGGTGTGCTCACCGCATGCGATCCCACCCGACCGGTGAAGAGCTTCGAGGCCTCATGCCTGCTGAATGGCGAGACATATAATGTGGCTTTCACCGACCTCAATCTTCAGGATGGCGAAAGCATGGAGTTTACCTTCCCGCTGACAGTTTCGGGCGAATTTGGCGAGTCTGCATCATATATCGTCAATGCCCGCGTCAACGATATCGAATTCGACCCAATGCCACAGACCACCACCATGCTCGCCTTCTTCCCCTCTCGCAATGTGGTGATCGAGGAGGTGACCGGCATGTGGTGCCAGTACTGTCCGATGGGCATCGTGGCATTCGATATCATGCAGGAGAAATATCCCGACAATTTCATCGGTATCGCAGTCCATATGGGGGCGCAGCAGGATGAAATGGCTCTTGATGATTATGCAAATCAGGATACCTTCCCCGGCGGTGCACCGAGCGGTTGGATCGACCGCAAGGTCTACAGCGTGAAACCGATGGTGCCGGCGCGCATCGACACCCATCGCACCTACACCACCCTCATGGGTGGCTTCGAAACACTCTTCCTCGAGCGCCTCGAAGAGCTCCCCATGGCCGAAATCAAACTCACCTCGGCACTCGAGCGCAATTCCGACGGCACATTCACCGTCAGCACCGCTTCGCGCTTCCCGATCAATATGACCGAGGCCGACCTGCGTGTGGCAATCGTACTGACCGAGGACCATGTCTGGAAAGAGGGCTACTATCAGAACAACCGCTTCAGCGGCGGCAGCGAAACCCTCTACGGATGGGAGTCGCTTCCGGCCCGAATCATGAGCGACATGGAATTCAACCACGTGGCTCGCGCCATCTACGACGACTACAACGGCATCCCCTCCTCTCTCCCCTCCGAGATCAAAGCCGGCGAAACCTACGAATACACCGTAGATCTCCCCTATCCCACCTCCATTCTCAACCCCGACAATGTGAAGGTCACGGCAATGATCATCGACCACAGCACCGGCGAGATTCTCAATGCCGCCCAATGCTCGCTCGATCCGAGCGCCGTAGATGAAATCACAGCCCCGGCTCTTCCGGTCAAGCTGACCCTCCTCAATGGCCGGATCACCGTCACATCGGCCGACGGACTCCCCATCGACCTGACGCTCCACACAGCCGCCGGCCAACGCGTAGCCGCCACCTCCGGCCGCACCACAGCCACCCTCGCGGCTCCAGCCACCTCCGGCATATACCTCCTCACTATCCGCACCCCCGAGGGACTCACCACGCAGAAACTCCGCCTCTGACACACAGTCAGCTCCCTCCTTCCCCCTCTCAAAACTACACAAACAAGCCCGGACTCCCCCCAAGTCCGGGCTTATTTTCACATACGGTCGCCGTCTGCAGCGACCCTCCCCTCCCAAAGCACGGAGCCCGAGCGCGACCGCCGGCATGTCGAAGGTGCCGCCAGTCGCGGAGTGGCTGCACACGAATCTTTATTTTATTTCTACAAATTCTTTATATTGTGACGGCAGTTTTCAAAAATTTTCTTAATTTTGCAGTGAGTCAAAGTGCCTGACGCCACCGTGCTCGGGATTGCACATTGATACCTCAAATTTACTCAAGCTGAAACCTTGCAACCTTAAATGCCTTGAAACCCAAGATTGGATTATAACGTTACAGGATTTAAGCAAACTTTTGAAATTCTCTCTATTTTTGCATCAGATAAACAATTCTCAACAACATCTATCTCTATGGCAATAGAATTAAGAAAAGCCGGCGACAAACACCGTATCAACCTTGAAAAGACTAAAGCTTTTCCGGGTGAGATAAAGATTAATCTCGACTGGAGCAAGGGTGGCTTTATGAAGCAACTTTTCGGTGGAGCTACCGACCTTGACCTCGGATGTTTCTATGAACTTAAAGATGGTTCGAAGATGCTCATCGACGGCCTCCAGTTCTCTCACGGGCGCGGAGGGCGCAGAGATCAAGTGACCCGACAGGGTTGCTATACTCAAAAGCCTTATATTTGGCATATGGGCGACGACCGCGGTGGTAATGCCGAATCTGGTGAGACTATTCTCGTCAATCCGGCCGGTGCCTCGGAGATTAAGAGAATCATCGTATATACATTTATTTTCGAGGGTGTGGCAAAGTGGTCGCAGACTGATGCCGTTGTTAAGGTATCGGTGCCCGGTAGCGACGACATCATCGTAAGAATGGGCGAACAGAACACCGACAAGAGATTCTGTGCCATAGCATCAATCGAAATTGGCAACGACAATTCGCTGGAAGTCAAGAAACTCGTGACTTTCCACGACAATCACTCAGACTGCGACCGGAGATACGGCTGGGGGTTCAACTATTCTCCGGGTTCAAAAGAATAGAGCGCGCTCTAACGGTCTGTAATTTTGCAGATTGAATTGAATTAAATCATATCAATTACATATAATACTTATGAGAAGACTACCCGTATATCTCCTCCTCGACTGCTCCGGTTCGATGTATGGCGAACCCATCGAAGCAGTAAAGAATGGTGTGCAGGTGCTGGTTTCTACTCTGCGTCAGGATCCCTACGCGCTTGAAACCGCCTACCTCAGCATCATCACTTTCGACAGCAATGCCCGTCAGGTGTCTCCCCTGACTGAACTTTCGGCTTTCCAGCAGCCCAATATTCAGGCCAACGGCTGCACTGCTCTTGGCGAGGCTCTTGCTCTTTTAGCCCAGAAGGCTGATCAGGAAGTGACCAAAACCACTGCCGAGCAGAAAGGTGACTGGAAGCCACTCGTGTTTATCATGACCGACGGCGAACCCACCGACGACATCAACAAGGGTATCGCCGAGTTTAAGAAGCGCAAATGGGGAATGGTCGTGGCTTGTGCCGCAGGCGCAGGTGCCAACACCGACACTCTGAAGAAAATCACCGAGTGTGTGGTATCGCTCGACACTGCCGACAGTGCCACTATCAAGGCATTCTTCAAGTGGGTTTCCGCTTCTGTCAGCTCGGGCAGCATGAAGGTGGAGGAGACCGGTGCCGAGGCCACTACTCTCAGTGAGCTTCCGCCGCCCCCTCCGGAAGTTAACATCGTAGTATAATACATCTCAATCAAAGTAACATATGGCAACACTTGAAGAACTCAAAAAAGACCTCCTCGCCGACGGCGTGATTGACGCCGCTGAGGTGGCGCAGCTCAAGGAGATGCTCTACGCCGACGGTGTGATTGATAAGGAAGAGGCCGATTTCCTCTTCGCACTTAATGATGCCGTAAGCGGTAAGGATAACGCTCCAGAGTGGGAATCATTCTTCACTCAGGCTATCTGCGACTTCCTTCTTAAAGATGAGACCTCTCCCGGTGAAATCGATGCTGAGGAAGAAGCATGGCTCATCGCAAAAGTCAACAACGACGGTCAGGTCGATGAGGCTGAAAAGGCTCTCCTCCGTGCAATCAAGGCTCAGGCCAAGGTCTTCCCCGCCGCTCTTGAAGCACTTCTCTGATTACAACCTCTGCCCTCCCCCATTCCCGATTCGGGAACGGGGGAGAGCAGCCCCTTACACAAGCTGACTATGCGCCGACTTCCTGTATATATCGTCATCGACGTCTCCTCCTCTATGAGAGGCGAACCCATTGCTGCTGTCAACAACGGCATCGACACTTTAGTGCAGGCTTTATCATCCGATCCCTACGCATTGGAGACAACCTGTCTCAGCATCATCACATATAGCACTGAGGCCCGGCAGATTGTGCCGCTGACTGAGGTCTACCGCTTCCGGAAGCCTGAAATCATCGCGAAGGGACAGTCGGCCTTCGGAGCAGCTTTGAATCTGCTTTGCGAATGTATCGAAAGGGAGGTACACAAGACCACAGCTGACAGGAAGGGGGACTGGCGGCCGCTCGTATTTTTCCTCACCGACGGCGGACATTCGGGTCCGATTGCCAAACCTATCGCAGAGTTTAAGAAAGTGAATTGCGCCACAGTCGTGGCCTGTGCCACAGGAATGAAATCCCATTTTGACCTGCTCCGCAAAATCACTGAAAATATAATCGTCATCTCTTCGGCCAATGCCGGCGACATCAAATCATTCTTCAAATGGGTGTCGGGGTCGGTCAGCACCTCGAGCATGATGGTCAGCGAAAATAATCAGGAATGTGGTGGATTATCATCGCTTCCACCTCTTCCGGATAATATACAGATTTTTCATCCTGAAAATATAGATAAAAAATGAGACGCCTTCCCGTATATCTTCTCATCGACACCTCCGGATCAATGCGTGGCGAGCCGATTGAATCGGTTAAGGTCGGGCTTGAATCAATGGTATCAAGCCTTCGTCAGGATCCTTTTGCATTGGAATCCGTCAATATAAGCATCATCACCTACGACCGCGAGGTCAAACAGATTCTACCGCTCACCCCGCTCGATGAGCTTCAGCTTCCGGAAATCACCACTCCTGAATGCGGCCCTACTCATACTGGGCTGGCTCTGAAACTTCTGTGCGAACGGGTGGATAAGGAGGTGCAGGTCAGCACCCCCGAACGCAAAGGTGACTGGATGCCGCTTCTCTTCCTCATGACCGACGGCAAACCCTCCGACATCCAGCTTTACAAAGAGATGATTCCGGAGGTAAAGAAACGCCACTTTGCAAGCATTATCGCCTGCGCGGCCGGAATGAGCGCAAAAACCGAACCACTTAAGGAACTGACCGATGAAGTCTATTCACTGGATACGGTCGACAGCACGGCGTTCAAGAAATTCTTCAAATGGGTATCTGATTCAATCGGTGTTGGCAACCGAAGCATCGGAGCCACTGATGATCTCGTTCTCCCCCCGCCCCCGGCAGAGGTCAACGTAATCATTTAACCGTCTTTTTGGAATCAGGCTCATAAGCAGCTCTTTGAATCAGTTTTCAATAACTACTTCAATATAAACCAATTTCTAAGAGCTACTTACTCTTTAATCTATCAGTAGAATGAACTGTAAACTTGTAGGTCAATTCGTACAGCATCTGGAGGTGACTTTGTTGCCCGGCGAAGACTTTTATGCAGAGAAGGGGTCGGTCATCTATCTTGAAGTAGGGATCGAGAAGGAACTTAGCTTCAACGGTTCCGGCCTCGGGCGAATCCTGGGAGCCAAACTTTCGGGAGAGTCATTATTCATATTGCGACTTATGAATGTCTCCAATATCCCCCGCAAGGTGGTAATCGGCAGCCGGTTCGGTCTGCTGCCCGTCAAACTCAACGGGGAAACTATGATTTGTCATCGTGGCGTGTATGTGGGTTCTAACAACCGTGTCAATGTCTCCACAAAACTCTCGATTGCAGGTCTGACAGGAGGCATGGGGCTGCTCCTGCAGAAGATTCAGGGCGTTTCGACTGTATTCCTCGACACTAAGGGCACTCCCATCACCATCAATCTGCAATACGGTGAGACTATCGAAGTTGATGAAGACCATATTATCGCATTGCTTAATATTGCCGACCACCAGATGCAGTCCAACTGGTCGCTCGGGAATCTTCTCGGCGGCGAAGGTCTCAGCATGATGCGCATCACCGGCCCGGGCACTGTCTACCTCTCACCAAGTAAATTCATGCCCCGGTGGTTCAATAATCTGTCATGGGTATAATCGATTTCATATTCAGCAAAAAAAAGAGGAGATCTCTGCCATCTGAGATAGAGCAACCGGAAGAGAAGCACCATGATTCTACAGCTTTCCTCTACCGTAATATCTCTCCGGTCTCTCTTCCGGAGCCTCCGGCCCCTCTTCCGGAGCCGCCGGTCTCTCTTCCGGAGCCTCCGGCCCCGGAAGAGTCGGCATCGGAAGTTATGACGGAATCCGCTCAGAATGAGGGCAACACTCCTGCAGTGGCTCCCCTCCCTCCATATGTGCCCCCCATGGCATCCACTCAGCAGGATGTGCTCGACTATCTCTCCCGGAATCCGCAAGGCATCACATTTGTACATGGCAAAGCCGGCTGTGGCAAAACTTATCTGATAAATAAGATTGAGCACTCCAATCCCGGCTGCCAGGTCCTTACACCCACAAATCTTGCCGCATCGCTCTATCGGCGCGCCCGTACCATTCACTCCTTCTTCTGGAGAGGATTCGATGATCTGGACTACGGATTCCAGAATCCGGAAAATATCACACCGGCCAAGGCTTCCGGCATGGCCTGCGAACTCTCAAGAGTCACGATGCTGATATTCGATGAAATCTCAATGGTGCGCTCAGATACCTTTGAGATGATGAATCAGATATGTCAGAAAGCCAAGGGGAATCAGCTGCCGTTCGGCGGCATTCCGGTAGTTGTGGTGGGCGACTTATTCCAGCTCCCTCCCGTGGTCAGCGACGAAGCCATCCATAATTATCTTATAAATGAATATGGAGGCATATATTTCTTCGACAGTCATGTGGTTAAGAATAATCCGGATAAAGTCAGGCTTTTCGAACTCACAGAATCATACCGCCAGAAGAACGATCCTGAATTTGTAAGACTTCTCGATGCCTTCCGCGTTCCGCTGTCGCCCGAAAAGAAAGTGGAATTGCTTGAGTCGCTCAATAAGTGCGTCTCCGCTGCTCTTCCCGACGATGCAGTCTATATAGCCTCGTCGAATGATGATGTCAGTGCTATCAATACAGAGAGGCTTAACGCTCTCCCGGGCCAACTTCAATCGGTGGAAGCTCTGTATAGAATCCGAAAGAAAGATAGTGATTCCCATGTTGAACTGAGACATAGCCAATTACCGGGCGATGACGACATCGAACCTATCGTAATCCCGTCGCAATACGACGGCATACTCCACTTCAAGACCGGAGCACGCGTAATGCTGACTCAGAACAGTAAAATACGTAGTGCAGGTCTCGGCGCGAAAAGTATGGTCAACTATATGAATGGCGATTTCGGGACTATCCTCTCTTTCCGGAATGATACGTTTGAAATCCGGTTGGATAATGGCCGCACCGTATTATGTCCGGATCGTGAGAAAGATCGTTACTGGATCAACCAGACCCGCCATTACCGCTATGAGTTTGCCTACGATGAGGCCAAACATAAGATTACACGCAAAGCGCCATTTATCCAGCGCACCGACCAATTCCCGCTGAAGCTGGCTTATGCCTTCACCATCCATAAATCGCAGGGACAGACATACGACAAGGTGATCCTCGACCTGAACAGCCATATCTTTGCTCCGGGGCAGCTTTATGTGGCACTGAGCAGAGTAAGATCTTTAGACGGTCTATATCTTACCAAGAAAATATCTTATAGCGACATAATCTCTGATGTATCGATATTCCATTTTCTAAATCAGATTCGGCTTGCCAATGGAGCCTCGGCCGAGGATGCGGATTCATCGGGCATGACGCCCGATGAGCAATCGGAAGCGCCCCAACACGTAATCTTCAATCCGAGATGCGATGATTTCATTAGCTTTGTCAGATACAACGAACAAAGCGAATCAATCAAGGATTTCCTTTGCCATACACTCCTCAGCTACAAATCGGTCTTTTCTTTGAATCAGAACGATCTGGCGATGGAGGAACTTATCAAAATCATTGATCTGATAAACGGCACATATATCACCGACCGCTACGGGGATATGATTCTCTCCATGCGCGAGAGAAAGCCCTCATCAGAGGATTGCGCCTATAATCTCAATGCCATCTTTGAGATTTATACTGATGTAATAAGATCTCCTCGCCGGCAGTTGAGCGCCGACTCTAAATATCTTCCCAAGTAAATCTTAGAATCTAAAACAACACCATATATGCGTAGATTACCCATCTATTTTCTCGTCGATATATCAGAGTCGATGGTGGGAACCCCCATCGAACAGGTGCAGCAGGGGATGCGCACGATTATTCAGAATCTTCGTGTCGACCCGTATGCTCTGGAGACTGTATTCGTCTCCATCATCGCTTTTGCCGGAAAGGCGAAAGTGCTGTCGCCTCTCACCGAACTGTATAAGTTCTATCCACCCACATTCCCCATCGGCGGCGGCACGTCGCTCGGCAAGGGTCTGGAATGTCTGATGGATGATATGGACCTCAATATTCAGAAAACGACTCTGGAGCAGAAGGGTGACTGGAAACCAATCATATTCCTCTTCACCGACGGCAACCCGACCGATGAATATGCGGCCGCCTTCCGCCGATGGAATGAGAAATACCGAAAGCATTGCAGCCTTGTGGCAGTGTCGATAGGCGACAATGTCAATGTGCTGACACTCGCCCAGATCACAGGCGACATCCTCCTTCTGAAAGAGACCGACCCCGAATCGTTCAGCAAATTCTTCAAGTGGGTCACCGCATCGATCAAGACCACAAGCATGTCGGTAAGCGAACAGAATGCGGATGAAGTCAAACTTGCACCCACCACCGGCATAAGTCTCGAAAAGGTTGACCCTAACAAGCATCATGGTTGTGTAGATGAGAATTTTGTGGTGCTTCACGCACGCTGTCAGACCACCGCTCAGGATTACCTGATTAAGTATGCCCGACGCTCCATGATGCCGGGATATGAGATGTATAATAACTCCGACTTCAAACTCGTGGGAGCATATCCCGTCGACAAGGAGAGCTATGCCGCCCTGTCGGACGGCTCAAGGACCAAAATCAACACTATGGCGCTCACAGGTGTCCCGGCATGCCCCTGCTGTGGAAATCAGCTCGGTGCGGTGGTGTGCGAGTGCGGTAATATCTTCTGTGTGGGGGAGAATAACACCAATAAATGTCCCTGGTGCGGAATGGAGGGCACTCTCGGGCAGGCCGGTCCCTCCGGCATGGACATCACCCGAGGATTAGGTTAATATTTCTTCAGTGTCTGCTTAAGTTAAGGATATGGACAGAAAACAACGAATGGCAACCCGCAGAAATCAATCGGTTGCCCGCCTCAATGAATCGGCCCGGGCGCTCGAAATGGCGATGCGCGAAGCCGGAGTAACTGCTGCCGACAAGGACGCGTTCCTAAACTGGTCGATCGGGTCGTTGTGGCACAAATTCAAAGAAGAACGTATGAATCAACGCATATTGATTGAAAATGAAGTTCGCGGGCTCGGAATTCATTTCCCCAACGGAACTGTAAAGAAGGAGTATCATAAATCTTTTAAACTTCCGGTCGACAAGATTTCGGAGGTCGAACTTCTCGGAGCCGAAGAGCTCGGTCTCACCTTTACAATCGACGACAATGGTGAATGCACTCTGAGTGGCAAACCGAATAAAGCCGGCGATTTCACTCTGCGGTTGCAGTATAACACCGTCGAGGGGGAACCGGCATCAGAACTGGCTATCCCCGTAGCCTTCAATCCCAATCCGAGGGATTTGTGGAAGAATATCCCTACCGATAAGGATATCCCCTACTATAAGCCTGACAGCGAAAATGTATATATCAAGGTTGACGCCGGAGCCGACGGTTCTCCTAAAAAGGATATGGTGGCCGCAAGCCAGCGTGGCCGAAGCCATGCCCAGGAGGGGAAAGCACGCGATGACCATTACAGTCTCTTCCATTGCGATAATTCCGACTGGTATATAATGGCTGTGGCCGATGGTGCCGGGTCGGCAAAATACTCGCGCAAGGGATCGGAAGTGGCTTGTAATACAGTCATTGAGCATTGCAAGACTCTTCTGCTTGACAATCCCGATTTCGAGTCTTCAATCCGTGAATATGAAGCCGATCGCAACAATAAGGATAAGCGCACCGAAGTGACCCGCCACGTAATCGATATCATCTACACCGGCGCCAAGAAAGCGCACGATGCTGTCAAAAAAGTGGCTGAGGCCAATGAGGAATCGAAATTGAAAGACTTCGCTACTACCCTCATGTTTGCGGTCTGCAAGAAATATGAATTCGGATGGTTTATCGCATCTTTCTGGGTGGGCGACGGAGCGATGTGTCTGTTTGATGCCGAGAATAAGACGGCTAAACTGCTGGGCACTCCCGATGAGGGTGAATTCTCCGGTCAGACACGATTCCTGACAATGCCCGAAATTTTCCGCGACCCTGAAGTGGTGGCAAAGCGGCTTCGCATGGCTATCGTGCCTGATTTCACCGCTCTCTTCCTGATGAGCGACGGCATTTCCGACCCGATGTTCGAGACCGACAAAAATCTAAATGACTACGCCAAATGGGAGGAGTTCTACAACAATCTGAAAACCGGATTCCCCGACGATGAGATTGGTGGCGTAGACCTTACCGACGACAACGAGGATGCATCTCACCAACTCCTCGGCTGGCTTGACTTCTGGAGTCCGGGCAACCACGACGACCGCACGATAGCAATCCTTTATTAAACACCACAGTAAGCTATGGCACAGACAATAAAACTTACAGCAAGCGACGGATCTCAGGTAGAGTTGGTCGATGAAATCATCGGCAGCGGCGCGATGAAGGATGTATATTTCAGTCCGGATAAAAGCTATGTGGTGGGATTCTTCCGCTCGCCTCAGGATGCCAACGCCAAAGACCGGTTGCAGAACATCGTGGGCAAATACCGCGATAAGATTTTCGGCCAGATAGGGGGCGACTATTGGGAAAACCTCTTCTGTTGGCCCACAAAACTTGTGGAATGGAATGGTAAGCTGGGCATTGTGTGCCCGGCCTACCAGAAACATTTTTTCTTCAAGGATGGAATGTTTAAGGGGAAAGAGAAGGAGGGAAAATGGTTTGCCTCGGCTAAACTCCGAAATAAGTTCCTGAGCCCGCAGCAGAAAGGTACCTGGCTCACACATTATCATATGTGTCTGCAGATTGCCCGCGCTGTGCGCCGACTTCATGCGGCCGGACTCGCCCACTCCGACCTCTCCTATAAGAACGTGCTTGTTGACCCGGAGAGCGGACGGGCCGCTGTCATTGACTGCGACGGACTTGTGGTGCCCGGAAAGTATCCCCCGGATGTGGTGGGCACTCCCGACTTTATCGCCCCTGAAGTGCTTCAGACCCGATCGCTGAAAATCGGCGACCCCAATAAGAAACTTCCGAGCATTCAGACCGACCGCCACGCGCTCGCAGTCTTGATCTATATGTATCTTCTCAACCGTCATCCTCTACGTGGTGGAAAAGTCAACGACCTTGACTCCGCTAAGGATGAGGAACTCTCTATGGGTGAGAAGGCTCTATTCGTAGAGCATCCCACAGATAAGAGCAATCGTCCGAAAATCAAAAATCTTCAGCCCTCGGAATTGCCTCAAGGTGATGTCGAGAAACGTCCCTACACAATCTGCGGACCCTACCTCAAGGAGCTTTTCAACAGAGCATTTATCGACGGACTTCATGACCCCTCCAAACGTCCCACTGCCGATGAATGGGAAAATGCATTGGTAAAGACTACCGACCTGATGCAGCCCTGTCAGAATCCTGACTGCGAGGCACATTGGTTTGTATTCGACAACTCCACAAAGCCGAAATGCCCATTCTGTGGCAAGGAGTATCATGGCCAGCTCCCGGTGCTGAACCTCTATTATTCTCCGGCAAAAGGTAAATTCCTCCCGGAGAATTATCGATTGATGGTCTATGACAAGCAATCGCTCTATATGTGGCACGTAAATCGTTTCATTACCCCCAACGAGCGTACAAAACCGGAGGATAAGAAACCCGTAGGCGATTTCCACTTCCACAATGGCCGATGGATACTCATCAACCGCCGACTCCCCGACATGTGGGATGTGACCGAGCAGCCGAAGCGCCAGATAAAAGTCGGTGAATATGTAGAGCTGACCGATGGCCGAAAAATCCTGCTGTCGGGAGAAGATGGAGGACGCCTGATTGTCGTGCAGTTGGTCAGCAACTGAAATTATACCGGATAATTATGGGAAAGTGTAAATATTGCGGACAAGATGCAGGTTTTTTCCGCAGTCAACATGCCGAATGCGAGCAAAGCCATCAGAATGGCATTGCCCGCATTATGGCAATTCTGGCCGGATGCTTTGAGCGGAAGGAGGATTTCTATCTGCATCAGAATGAGTTGCAGGCAATCTGCCGCGAGGCTTTCGTGACGGATGATATTTGTAGGCAAATCTATTGCAAAGCATTCGACGCTGCAATCGAGCAATATCTCGATGATGGCATCATCGACAATGATGAAGAGCGCACTGTGGCTCGGTTCATGCAATTCACCGGGCTGCCGCAACATCAGCTGAATGCCAATAAATCATTGGAAAAGGTAGTGCAATCGAAAGTATTACAGGAGCTGCTCAACGGTCAGGTGCCGACTCCGAGGATTACAATCTCCGGAAGTTTCCCATTTCTGCTCTCAAAGAATGAACACATGCTGTGGCTCTTCCGCAATGTGACTTTGCAGATGCAGAAAGTGCGCCGGGAAACCGTGGGTCGCACTCGAGGCGTAAGTGTGAGGATATGCAAGGGTGTATATTACCGCACCGGCGGCTTCAGAGGACACCCCATTGAGACAACCTACATGCAGCGCATCGGCACAGGAAGTGTATGCCTGACCGACAAAAACCTCTATTTCCACTCTCCGGAAAAATCATTGAAGATTCCATTTTCCAAGATTCTGTCGCTCGACCCCTATTCCAATGGCCTTGGCGTTCAGAAAGATGGAGCCAACGACAAACCCATCTTCTTCCAGAACCTCAACAGCTGGTTCTGCTATAATGTAATATCCAATCTGAAATAAGAGATCATGAAAAGAGTAATCACCGCATTGATGCTCTCGGCCGGAATAGCCACCGGCTACGCTCAGGAGGCCCTCGGATTCATCATGCCCGAAAGGTCGCCTGAAGTCAACCCCGACTCCACCGTCACCTTCCGGCTTCGTGCGCCGGAAGCCAGATCAGTCGGTGTGACCGGGATAGGGATGCAGCCCATACCCATGGAAAAAGATTCCACCGGACTGTGGAGCGTCACCACACGCCTCCGCCCCGACCTTTACACCTATGCCATGCTTGTGGACGGAATGAGAATCATCGACCCCTCCAACGTCTACGTGGCCCGCGACATAGCCTCACTCTCCAACGTGCTGATTGTGCCCGGCGGCAATTCAGCATATTATGCCGTGCAGGATGTGCCGCACGGATCTGTAAGAAAGGTATGGTATGACTCCCCCACTCTCGGCAAAGAGCGCCGCATGACGGTCTATACACCTGCCGGTTACGAAAATAACCCCGACCGGAAATACCCTGTGCTCTATCTGCTGCACGGCATGGGAGGCGACGAAGATGCCTGGAATGAATTAGGCCGCGCATCGGTAATCCTCGACAACCTCATAGCCCAAGGTAAAGCGGAACCGATGATTGTAGTGATGCCCAACGGCAATGGCGAGATGACAGCCGCTCCCGGCCAGACCGGAGAAGGGATGTATGTGCCCGACGGGAAATATTCACGTTCACAGACCGGGAAATTTGAAAACTCCTTCAAAGATATAATCGCATATACCGACAGCCATTACCGCACAATCCCCGACAAAGCCCACCGTGCAATAGCCGGACTTTCAATGGGAGGCGGACACTCATGGCGCACATCGATGCAGATGCCCGACACATTCGACTACGTAGGACTTTTCTCAGCCGCCGTGCGCTGGAACGGTAATGGCGTAGAGGATACCGAAGAACTTACCGCTCCCTTGAAACGTCAATTTGCCGACGCCCCGCGACTCTATTGGATAGCCATCGGCAAAGACGACTTCCTTTACAGCCTGAACGAAGACTACCGCAAATTGCTCGACACCACCGGTCTACCCTACGAATACCACGAAAGCGAAGGTGGCCACACCTGGACCAACTGGCGCGACTACCTCCTGCTCTTCCTCCCCCGCCTTTTCAAATAACCGGCCCCGGTCGCTCCGCGGCCCCCCCGCCCGGCGCGCCCCCGCCGCCCCCCCCCCCCCCCCCCCCCCCCCACGGCGGAGGCGGCGCCGCAG
>JAIDKG010000018.1 GCA_029051525.1 Muribaculaceae bacterium | reverse complement strand
TTCCACGTACCGAATTGCAATTTGTGTACAATGCTGTTGAAGATGATTTCACGGAGAGCATCTTCTGGAATTTCCAATGGCTCTTTGCGTTGCAATCCCTCGTAATGTATCGGACGGATAAGATACTTGCTGCTAAGAGCGCGTTCCTTAAAATTTCGGGGCCGTACTACGGCCCCGAAATTTTAAGGAACGCGCTCTTATGGTTTGAAAAAAGAAATCAGTCGGGCGCACCCTGTGCGCCCGACTGTGTTAAATGCTGAACTTAAAATACCAGCCCTACGCCGAAAGCCAGCGAGTGGCGCCAATCACTGGCCGGGACAGCCGTTATAATGTAATAGTAGTCATAGTCAGGGTGTTCTACAGATTCTACATTTGCCCGATAACGGCGAAAGTCGTTGAGATTGTAGGCAATTTGGAAGTTTATACCGAAATGCTTGCGGAACATTTTCTGCCATCCGATACCAATATTCCAGAGGAAGCCGGGGCCGACATTCCAGAATTCCTTGCCGAGTCCTAACCCTAAGTCGGTGAAGGCGTAGAAATCTTTCAAAGGGTTTTTTAATGGGCGATAGCGGAAAGTTCCGAAAATCGGGGCGGTGAAAATATCTCCGGATGAATAGAGACCGATACCTGCACCGAGACCGGCGGAGAATTTTTGGTTGATATTGTAGAGGCAGGTGACGGTGGTGTAACCACCTGCAAAATATTGGTCGGCAATAGACGTGTGATGACCATTGAAGTCATCGGCCAACCCGATTGCGTAATGGTAGTCGATTCCCACCTGAACCCTTGCCGGCTCGGCCGCGATGGCAGACTGATTAATTGAGAGGAATAGCATCATAAGCGAGGCGATGATGCTGAGTCGGGTTATATTCATTTTCATTCCGATAAATGAGGTATTGGTGAAAAAGTATTGTTGTGATCTATTTAACACTCATAAGGTGGTGACTTTTGAATGCGGATTAGATTCAGTGGCAAAGTTAAGTGTTAAATTTTTTAAATGCAAATTAATTTTTGGGAAAGGTTGATATTTGTCACGGCTTTTTCATTTAAGAGCGCGTTCCCGCATGGGTACAGATCAAGATCGACAATCCGAACTACCCGCTACTTCGCGAGGCCGTGAATTTCACCAACTTCGGATTTGGTCCGACTCTGGTGGCCACACGACCTTCCGAGGATGGCACGGTGGTGATCCACAGTCGTCGCGACATCATGCTTTACCCCGAGATGGGGGCCGACGACCGTGAGGGATTTGTGCGGGCCACACTCGACTCCTTCTTTGAGGTAAAGAAGACTCTCGAAGAGCGCATGGGCGAGCTTCGCGCCCAGCAGAATGATGGGCGCCCGGTGGCTGTGGCGGGAGCCTTCTCGGTGAATTAAGGCGCCGGCTAATAAGGCTAATAGGGCTAATAGGGCTAATTAGCCCTATTAGCCTTATAAGGGGGGCTTCTCAGCTTGCGAGCAGATTATAACAGCAGATTATAAAATCACAGATTCTTGTGAGAATCAAAAAAAATTGTTAACTTTGCAATGGATATTTGATAACCGAAAGCAACATCTCAGTAATGAGGCAGTCGAAACACATATCTCTCTCAACCATAGCCGATTGCGGACAGATCGGGTTTTTACAACCGATACGTCGACGCTTAAAGCGTGGTGAGGAAAAGGCAGGATGTCGGCGCTATGCGGCGCAGGGCATCATGGGCGAGTATGTGCGTGCGAAAAAGACGGAATAACGGATTGTGGCCCTCAAGTTATGCTTGAGCGGCCACAACTGTTTTATTATCCGTCACTGCGCTGAGGGTCTGACGGTGACATATATCCACAGCTGACTCCTTAACGGGGACAAATATCCACGGTAAACCGGAAAATAAGGTAAAAACAACAATATACACGACGACATGAAAGTAGGTATAGTTATGGGGTCGGCCAGCGACCGCCCTGTAATGGAAAGCGCAGCCGAGACGCTGCGTGAATTTGGAGTGGAACACGAGGTGAAAATCTATTCGGCTCATCGCACACCCGCAGCCCTGGAGGCCTGGGTGAGCGAACTTCGCGACCGTGGCTTCGCGGCGGTGATTGCCGCTGCCGGCGGAGCGGCTCATCTGGCCGGTGTGGTGGCTGCGTTCACTACACTTCCGGTGATTGGTGTGCCGGTGAAATCGCGTTCGCTCGAGGGTCTTGATTCCCTCCTCTCGATGGTGCAGATGCCCTCCGGCATACCGGTGGCCACAGTGGCTATCGACGGTGCCCGCAATGCGGCGCTGCTTGCTATCGAGATGATGGCCATCACTGATGCCGGTCTTGCCGCGCGTCTGGCCGACTTCCGCAAGGCTCAGGCTGAAAAGGTGCTCGCCGCCAACGACTGATTGCCCGGTGGGCCTCATCAGGAGGTGAGAGCGGGGAGCGCACAGTAGCTCCCACTTTCCACAATACTTTCAATACTTATAGAGCGAAATATAATAATGACCAAAAACCGTATATTTGTCGAGAAGCGGGCTCCCTACCGCATCGAGGCCGACAGCCTCAAGCATGAGCTCAACAGCAACCTCGGCCTCAACATCAAGGATCTGCGACTGGTGTGTGTCTACGACCTGTTCGGCTTCTCGCCCGAACTGATAGAGCGTAGCGCCTACCGTGTGTTTGGCGAGCCGGCCACCGACGCCGTGAGCCATGCTCCCGAATTCAATTCCGAATATGAGGGGCATCCCTATCTGGCCATGGAGTATCTTCCCGGTCAGTTTGACCAGCGTGCCGCATCGGCCGAAGAGTGTGTCAAGCTTCTCGACCCCAAGGCTGAGGTGGAGATCCGCTCGGCTCGTCTGCTGATATTCGACGATGGCGTAACAGCCGCCGACCTTGAGAAAATCAGCCACTACTGCATCAATGCCGTAGAATCGCGCAAGAAAGACCTTTCGCGTCTGGCACCGGCCGAGAAAGCATCGGCATCGCCGGTAGCGGTGCTCGACGGATTCCGCGAAATCACCGCCGAAGGTGCTGCCGCATGGTGCCGCGAGAAGGGGCTGGCCATGAATGCCGACGACCTGATGGAGGTAGTGGCCTACTTCACCCGTGAAGGGCGCGACCCCAACGAGACCGAGCTTCGCATCCTCGACACATACTGGAGCGACCATTGCCGCCACACCACCTTCACAACCAATCTGACCGACATAAAGGTAGAGGATTCAGAGGTGGCCGACGACATCCGCGACGCCATCGAAGAGTGGCACCGCATCCGCCGCGAGTTGGGCCGCGAAGAGAAGAGCCTCTGCCTGATGGATCTTGCCACTATCGGTGCCCGCTATCTCAAGAAGCAGGGTCTGCTCGACGACATGGAGCAGAGCGAAGAGAACAATGCCTGCTCCGTATTTGTGGATGTCGACGTGGATGGCACCACAGAGCGCTGGCTTCTGCAATTCAAGAACGAGACCCACAACCATCCCACCGAGATCGAGCCCTTCGGCGGCGCATCAACATGTCTGGGCGGCGCCATCCGCGACCCGTTGAGCGGCCGCAGCTACGTATATCAGGCCATGCGCGTGACCGGCGCCGGAAATATCTGGCAGCCCGTGAGCGAGACAATGGCCGGCAAACTCGCTCAGCGCGTCATTACACTCCGCGCCGCAGCCGGCTACAGCTCCTATGGCAACCAGATAGGGCTGGCCACCACCCATGTGCGCGAGATATATCATCCCGGCTATGTGGCCAAGCGTCTGGAGGTGGGTGCCGTGGTAGGTGCCGTGAAGGCTGAGGATGTGCGTCGTGAGCGTCCGGTGCCCGGCGATATCATTCTGATGTTCGGTGGCCGCACAGGTCGCGACGGCATCGGCGGAGCCACAGGCTCCAGCAAGGAGCACACCACCAGCTCGCTCGAAGAGTGCGGCTCGGAGGTGCAGAAGGGTAATGCACCCGAAGAGCGCAAGATTGCACGCCTCTTCCGTCGCCCCGAGGTGACACGCCTTATCAAGAAATCCAACGACTTCGGCGCCGGCGGCGTGAGTGTGGCTATCGGAGAGCTTACCGATGGTCTCGACATCTACCTCGACCGCGTGCCCACAAAATATTCCGGCCTCAATCCCACCGAGCTTGCCATCTCCGAATCGCAGGAGCGCATGAGCGTGGTGATTGATCCCAAAGACCGCGAGGAGTTCGAGCGCTATTGCGCCGAAGAGAACCTTGAGGTGACACATGTGGCCGATGTGACCGACCGCGCCCGTATGCGCATGTATTATAAAGGTGAGGTGGCAGCCGACCTTAGCCGCGAATTTATCGACTCGGCCGGCGCTCCCCACTATGCGAAGGCCGTGGTAGGCAAAGTAGACTATACCGCCAATCCCTTCCATAAGGAGCCTGCCGGAGCCACTCTCCGCGAGCGCTTCGAGGAGGTGCTTTCACAGCCCAATGTCACATCGCAGAAGGGTCTGATCGAGATGTTCGACTCTTCGATCGGTGCGTCGACAGTGCTGATGCCCTTCGGCGGCCGCCGTCAGGCCACCGAGACTCAGGTATCGGTGCAGAAACTTCCCGTAGGGAATCATCTCACCCACACCGCATCGCTCATGGCGTTCGGCTTCAATCCCGAAATCTCAAGCTGGAGCCCCTATCACGGTGCAGCCTATGCAGTGGTGGAGGCTGTGGCCAAAGCTGTGGCCGCAGGTCAGGAGCATAAGAAGATGCGCTTCTCCTATCAGGAATACTTCGAGAAGATGACCTCCGAGCAGGCTTGGGGCAAACCCCTTGCCGCTCTGCTCGGCGCGCTGCGCATGCAGGTTGAGTTCGGTCTCCCCTCGATCGGTGGTAAAGACTCGATGAGCGGCACATTCGCCGACATCAACGTGCCCCCCACACTGATAGCCTTCGGCGTAGGCACCGTAGATGCCCGCCGTGTAATCTCACCCGAGTTCAAGCAGGCCGGTGATTATATCTACCTTGTGCGCCACACCCCGCGTGCCGACCGATTCCCCGACACCCGTGCGCTTCGCGCCAACTTCGAGGCCGTGGAGCAGGGTATAGCATCAGGCAATATCGTGGCAGCCTATGCCCTTGGAGCCGGCGGCATGGCCGAGGCACTCTCCAAGATGGCATTCGGCAATCTGCTCGGAGCAGATGTAAAGGTAGCCGAGGCCGATCTCTTCAATCTCAACTATGGCTCGATTCTCGTGGAGAGCCGCGAGAAGATCAGCGATCCCGCATTCGAGGAGATCGGGCGCGTGGCAGAAGAGGCGTCGCTCATCGTGAATGGTGAGAAACTCGACCTCCTCACACTCGAAGAGGCCAACCGTGCCCGCTTCTGCGAGGTATATCCCGACCGCTCCGGTGTAGAGGGAGAGGCCCCCGATGCCACAGGTGCCGCATTCAGCGGTTCATGGCCCGGCGAGGCTGTAGAGCATCCCAAGGTATTCCTCCCCGTATTCCCCGGCACCAACTGCGACTACGACATGATCCGCGCCTTCCGCCGCGAGGGTGCCGAGACAGAGAGCTGTGTGTTCTGCAACCTCACCGCCGCCGACATCGAGGCTTCGGTCGAGAAGATGGTGGCCGGCATCGACTCATGCCATATTCTGGCGTTGAGCGGAGGATTCTCCGAAGGTGACGAACCCGACGGTTCCGGCAAATTCATCGCATCGGTGCTGATGAACGAGAAGATCAAAGCCGCTGTGGAGCGTCTGCTGGCCCGCAAGGGTCTGGTGATCGGTATCTGCAACGGTTTCCAGGCTCTCGTGAAGAGTGGTCTGCTCCCGTATGGCCGCATCGGCGAGCTCACTGCCGAATCGCCCACACTCTTCCACAACGACATCAACCGCCACATCTCCCAGATCGTGAGCACCCGTATCGGCACTCTGGCATCCCCCTGGCTCGACGGGTTCAAAATCGGTCAGCTGCACAGTGTGGCTGCCTCGCATGGCGAAGGTAAGTTCACCTGCTCGCGCGAACTCGCCGAGACACTGCTTGCCGCCGGTCAGATCGCATTCCAATATGTCGATGCCGAAGGCCATGCCACAATGACCTCCCCGGCCAACCCCAACGGTTCCACCTTCGCCATCGAGGGTATCATCAGCCCCGACGGACTTATCCTGGGCAAGATGGGTCACTCCGAGCGTTACGCCGAGGGACTCATGAAGAATATCCATGGCGACAAGAGTCAGAATCTCTTCGGCAATGCCGTGAAATATTTCCGTAAGAAATAAAACAACAAAATCCATATATGGCAAAATCTTATGAAGAATCAGGCGTGAATCTTGAGGCCGGCTACGAAGTGGTGAGCCGCATCAAGAAGCACGTGAAATCGACCGAGCGTCGCGGCTCGATGGGCAACATCGGCAGCTTCGGAGGTATGTTCGACCTCGGCAGCCTCGGCTATGAGCATCCTATTCTGGTGAGCGGCACCGACGGTGTGGGCACCAAACTGAAGATCGCATTCGCCAGCGGTATCCACGACACTATCGGCATAGATGCCGTGGCAATGTGTGTCAACGACGTACTTGCCCAGGGCGCCGAGCCTCTCGTATTTCTCGACTATGTGGCAGTAGGCAAGAACCATCCCGAAGTGGTGGAGGCAATCGTGGCCGGAGTGGCCGAGGGTTGCCGTCAGGCCGGCTGTGCGCTGGTGGGTGGCGAGACTGCCGAGATGCCCGGCATGTATGACGAGGATGAATACGACATAGCCGGCTTCACCGTAGGTGCTGTCGAGAAATCGAAACTTATCGACTGCTCGAAGGTGAGTGTGGGCGACGTGCTGGTGGGTATCCCCTCCACCGGAGTGCACAGCAACGGTTTCAGCCTCGTGCGCAAGATCGTGGCCGACAATTCACTCTCATTCAGCGATGTGCTCCCCGAGACAGGATGTCAGACCCTCGGCGAGATGCTTCTCACACCTACCCGCATCTATGTGAAGCCCGTGCTTGCACTCCTCAAGGAGGTCGATGTGCATGGCCTGGCCCACATCACCGGCGGCGGCTTCGACGAGAACATTCCCCGTATCCTCAAAGATGGCCAGGGAGTGGAGGTAGAAGAGGGTAGCTGGGAGATTCTCCCGGTGTTCCGTCTGCTCGAGAAATATGGCAAGGTGCCTCACCGCGAGATGTTCAATATCTTCAACATGGGCATCGGCATGGTGCTGGCCGTAAATCCGGCCGATGTGGAGAAGACCATCGAAGTGCTCAGCGCCCAGGGTGAGAAGCCGGTAGTGATAGGTCGTGTCATTGAGGGTGAGGGTGTGACCATCATCCCCGCATAAGATCAAAACCGAAGGAACAAAGAAAAGAAATGAGAGCTTTAATCAGCGTATCAGATAAGCGCGGTGTGGTAGAGTTTGCCACAGCGCTCAGCAAAATGGGCTGGGATATCATCGCCACCGGCGGCACCATGAAGGCGCTGCGCGATGCCGGCCTGACAGTGATCAACATCAGCGATGTGACAGGTTTCCCCGAAATCTGCGACGGTCGCGTGAAGACACTTCACCCCAAGGTGCACGGCGGTCTGTTGGGTCGCCGCGACCTCGAAGACCATATGCACCAGCTTGAGGAGAACGGTATCGAGACCATCGACATGGTCTGTGTCAACCTCTATCCCTTCGAGGCTACCATTGCCCGCGAGAATGTGACTATGGAGGATGCCGTGGAGAATATCGACATAGGCGGACCCTCCATGCTCCGCTCTGCGGCCAAGAATTTCCGCGATGTCACAGTGGTGTGCGACCCCGACGACTATGCCGTGATTCTTGAGGAGATTTCCACCACCGGCAATACAACTCCCGCCACACGTCTGCGCCTGTCGGCCAAGGCATATACCCATACCGCCGAGTATGACAGCCATATCGCCACCTACATGCGCCGTCAGGCCGGACTGCCCGAGAAACTTTTCCTCAACTTCGACCTCGTGCAGACACTCCGCTATGGCGAGAATCCGCATCAGCAGGCCGCTTTCTACCGCGCATCGAAGGAGGTGCCCTATTCGGTGGCCTATGCACGCCAGATTGGCGGCAAGGAGTTGAGCTACAACAATATCCAGGATGCCAACGCGGCTCTCAACATTGTCCGCGAGTTTGACGCACCCTTCTGCGTGGGTCTGAAGCACATGAACCCCTGCGGCGCAGCCGTAGGCCGCGACCTCAAAGAGGCATGGCAGCATGCCTATGAGGCCGACAAGGTGAGCATCTACGGCGGCATTGTGGCCATGAACCGTCCGCTCACAGGCGAGGTGGCCAGCATGATGAAGCCCATCTTCCTTGAGATTGTGATGGCTCCCTCGTTTGAGCCCGAGGCACTTGAGGTGTTCGCCTCCAAGAAGAACCTCCGTCTGCTTGAGGTCAACATGGAGAAGAACGATGAGGCCGTGAAGCAGTATGTGGGTGTCAACGGCGGTCTGCTCGTGCAGGATGCCGACGTGACCATCAAGCCTATAGAGGCCTCGATGTGTGTCACCGAGCGCAAGCCCGACGAGGCCGAGCTCCGCGACCTCGACTTCGGCTGGAAGATAGTGAAGCATGTGAAGAGCAACGCCATCTGTGTGGTAAAGAACGGCATGACACTCGGTGTGGGCGCCGGCCAGATGAACCGTGTGGGTTCGGCCGAGATCGCACTGCGTCAGGCCCGCGATGCCGGATATAAGGAGGGGCTCGTGCTTGCCTCCGACGGCTTCCTCCCCTTCGACGACACAGTGGAGCTTGCATCACGCTTCGGTGTGACAGCCATCGTGCAGCCCGGCGGCAGCATCCGCGACGAGGATGCCATCCGCAAGGCCAACGAAAAGGGAATAACTATGCTCTTCACCGGCATGCGCCACTTCAAGCATTGATGTGAATATGTCGATTAATAATAAAGAACAACAGACAGTGATGGTGGTTGGCAGCGGTGGTCGCTGCCATGCCATCGTCGATGCCCTGAGCCGTTCGCCGAGGGTGCGGAAGATATTCTGCGCCCCCGGCAACGCCGGGATCGCCGCCCAGGCGGAGTGTGTGGCCATCCAGCCCACCGATGTGGAGGGGCTGCTGAAATTCGCCACTGAGAATGGTGTGGATTTCACCGTGGTAGGTCCCGAGGCGGCTCTGGCCGTAGGTATAGTAGATGCCTTCACCGCAGCCGGGAAGCGCATCTTCGGTCCCACACGCGAGGCCGCACGCATAGAGAGCAGCAAGGAATTTGCCAAGCAGCTCATGGTGAAATATGGTATTCCCACAGGTTACTACGAGGTATTCACCGACTTTGAGCCGGCCTGGGAATATGTGCGTCAGCGTCCGCTCCCGGCAGTGATCAAATATGACGGTCTGGCAGCCGGAAAGGGTGTGGTAGTGGCCATGAGCTACGAAGAGGCCGAGCAGGCACTGCGCGACATGCTTCTCGACGCCACATTCGGCAAGGGGAAGGTGATAGTCGAGGAATTCCTTGACGGTCCCGAGTTCTCCTTCATGTGTGTGGCCTCGGGCGAGAAGGTGTATCCCCTTGCGCTGGCACAGGATCACAAACGCGCCTACGATGGCGACCGTGGTCCCAACACCGGCGGCATGGGTGCCTACAGTCCGGTACCCTTCATCAGCGAAGAGGTGCGTGCCGAGGCACTTGAGAAGATTCTCAAGCCCACGGCGGCAGCAATGGTTAAGGAGGGTGTGCCCTTCACCGGAGTGCTTTATGGCGGACTGATTCTGACCAAGGATGGTCCGAAGGTGATAGAGTTCAACGCCCGTTTCGGCGACCCCGAGACAGAGGTTGTGCTTCCCCGCCTGGAGAGCGACATCCTCGACCTCTTCGAGGCGGCTGTCGATGGCACCGACTGCGAGCTCCGCTGGAGCCCCAAGGCACGCCTCGGCGTGGTGATGGCCTCCGAAGGATACCCCGGCGCATATGCCAAGGGTAGTGTGATAGAGGGTCTTGACAAGGTAGAGGGGAAAGTCTACCATATGGGCACAGCCCTCGATGCCGAGGGTCGCACCGTGACTGCCGGAGGCCGCGTGCTGATGGTGGTAGGGGAGGGCGACACTGTGGCCGAGGCCAATGCCGCAGCCCTGCACGACGTGGAGCGCATAGAGTGCCCCACACTTTTCCACCGCACCGACATCGGTCATCAGGCTCTCTGAGATCGCTCTAAAGTAAGATAAAAAAGGTAAGTATATAGGTAAGAGAATGATAATAAGCGGAAAAGAACTGGCCCGCGAGGTTAAGGATAATATCGCCCGAAAGGTGGCGAGCTATAAGATGGAATATGGGCGCGAGCCGCATCTCTGTGTGATACTGGTGGGCGACGACCCGTCGAGCCGCACCTACGTGCGCAGCAAGGGTAAAGCGGCCGCCGAGGTGGGATTCTCCCACACCGAACTCGTGCTTCCGGCCGAGATCACCGAGCAGCAGCTTCTTGACAAGATCCATGAGCTCAACAATGATGATGGCGTCGATGGTATCCTGGTGCAGCTCCCGCTCCCCAAGCATATACGCAAGCACCGCATCATCGAGGCCATAGATCCGGCCAAGGATGTGGATGGCTTCCACTCCCGCAATGTGGATGCCCTCTGGCATAAGCTCCCCGGAGTGAGAGCCTGCACACCGAAGGGTATCATCAAGATGCTCGACAAGGCCGGAGTGGAGATCGACGGCAAACATGCCGTGGTGATAGGGCGAAGCAATATCGTGGGTTTCCCGGTGGCCAAGATGCTTCTTGACCGCAATGCAACGGTTACGATAGCTCACAGCCACACCCCGAATCTCGGCGACATCACCCGCACGGCCGACATCCTTGTGGTGGCCATCGGTGTGCCGCGTCTTATCACGGCCGATATGGTGAAGCCCGGGGTAGCGGTGATTGATGTGGGAATCTCCCACGATCCCGAGACCGGTCGTCTTTCGGGCGATGTGGATTTCGAGAGCGTAGAGCCGAAGGCATCGGTAATCACTCCGGTGCCCGGAGGTGTGGGGCCCATGACGATAGCCTGTCTGATGGAGAACACCCTCGACTGCTACACCCGCAAGATGCAGTGGGACTGACACAGATTCCCCCTCCACACACGGAGTCATTCACTTACCGACACAGATTCTCTCCCCCCGACTTAAACGACAATATAACAACTCATGATTGAAAGATATGGCAGAGACGTGATGCGCGACGTCTGGACTGAAGAAAACAAATTCCGCGCATATCTCAAAGTGGAGCTCCTTGCCGCCGAGGCATGGAAGGAGCTTGGTGTGGTGCCCGCCGAGGACATCGAGAAACTCAACGCCAAGGCTACCTTCAACATCGACCGCATCAAGGAGATAGAGCTGCAGACACGCCATGACATCGTGGCCTTCACCCGCGCCGTGAGCGAATCGCTCGGCGAGGAGCGCAAATGGGTGCACTATGGTCTGACCAGCACCGACGTTGTAGACACCGCCAACGGCTATCTCTTCAAGCAGGCCAATGCTATCATAGCCGACGACCTGGAGCGTTTCGCCGAGATGCTGAAGAAGCAGGCGCGCCGCTTCAAATATACCCCCTGCATCGGCCGTACCCACGGCATCCATGCCGACATCACCTCCTTCGGTCTGAAGTGGGTGCTCTGGCATGAGGAGATGCAGCGCAACATCAAGCGCTTCCGCGATGCTGCAAAGGGTGTGGAAGTAGGCAAAATCAGTGGTGCGGTGGGCAACTTCGCCAATATTCCTCCCTTCGTGCAGGACTATGTGTGCGAGCATCTCGGCATCGACTCCGCCAATATCTCCACTCAGGTGATTCAGCGCGACCGTCACGCCTGCTATATGGCCACTATCGCCCTGATCGGCGCTACTCTCGAGCAGATGGCTATGGAGGTGCGCAACCTGCAGCGCACCGAGGTGCATGAGGTCGAGGAATCGTTTGGCAAAGGTCAGAAGGGTTCCAGCGCCATGCCCCACAAGCGCAATCCCATCAGCAGCGAGAATATCTGCGGATGCGCCCGCGTGCTACGCGGCTACATGATGACCGGCTACGACAATGTGGCCCTTTGGCACGAGCGCGACATCTCCCACTCAGCCACCGAGCGCATCCTCATGCCCGACGCCACAATCCTGCTCGACTACATGCTCAACCGCATGATGGGCATTCTGGAGAACCTCGTGGTATTCGAGGACCGCATGAAGCAGAACATCTATATGACCAACGGTGTGATCTTCGCCCAGCGCGTGATGAACGCCCTTATCGACAAGGGCTTCGTGCGTGAGAAAGCCTACGACACAGTGCAGCCCATCGCCATGCGTGCCATGGCCGAGGGTGCAGCCTATCAGGACCTCCTGGCCCAGGATCCCGTGATCAAGGAGATGCTCACACCCGAGGAACTGGCAGCCTGCTTCACACTGGAGTACTACATGAAGAATGTGGACTTCATCTACGAGCGCAACGGCATCTGAGCCGGGCGCATCGTAACAATGATACAATAATATATTACACTTACATACACGAAATGTCAGAACGTTTAGTTGTAATCGGCTCCCAGTGGGGCGATGAGGGCAAAGGTAAGATAACCGACTACTTTGCCTGTCGCGCCGACATGGTGGTACGCTACCAGGGGGGCAACAACGCCGGCCACACAGTGGCCTTCGACGGCAATAAATATTCTCTCCAGAGCATACCCTCGGGTGTGTTCAATCCTCACACAGTCAATGTGATGGGCAACGGCATGGTGGTCAACCCCGAATCGGTTGTGGCCGAGCTCCAGAAGCTTCACGACCGTGGCATCACCGACTATCAGCTCTTTATCTCCGACCGCGCAGCCATGGTTATGCCCTGGCACAGCGATCTCGACGGTGCATATGAAGCACAGAAGGGGGGAGCGAAAATCGGTACCACCAAGAAGGGTATCGGCCCGACCTACAGCGACAAGTATTCACGCATCGGTCTGCGCATCGGCGACCTGCTCGACCCCGAATACTTCGCCGAGCGACTCAAAGCCGCACTTGAGGTGAAGAATCAGGAGCTGCGTATGCTCGGCCTGAAGGAGTATGATTTCCAGGAGGTCTACGACCGCTACATGCAGCTGGCCGGCAAAATCGGCCATATGATCACCGACACATCCGCACTCATCAACGAGGCTCTCCGCTCATCCGACAAGAAGATTCTCTTCGAGGGTGCGCAGGGGATGATGCTCTGTTGCGACCACGGCACATATCCTTTCGTCACATCCTCCAGTCCGTCGGCATCGGGTGTGCCCGTAGGCGCAGGTGTGGCTCCGAAATGGATCGACAATGTGCTCGGTGTGGCCAAGGCCTACTGCACCCGTGTGGGTGAGGGTCCCTTCCCGACAGAGCTTTTCGACGAGCGCGCACATGAAATCCGCGAGCGCGGCCATGAGTATGGCACAGTCACAGGCCGTCCGCGCCGTGTGGGCTGGTTTGATGCCGTTGTGGCCCGCTACACCGGTATGCTTGCCGGCATCGACAACTGGGCGCTCATGCTCTTCGACGTGCTCTCAGGTCTTGACAAGGTGATGATATGCACCGGCTATGAGTGCGACGGTGAGCTGCTTCAGGCTCCCCCCTCCACAATCAGCCGTCTGGCCCGCTGCAAGCCCGTGCTTATCGAGATGGAAGGCTGGAAAGAGGATATCAGCGGAGTGCGCAGCTACGACGAACTCCCCGAGGCTGCCAAGGCATATGTGCGCAAGATAGAGGAACTCACCGGTATCCCCGTGGGTATCATCTCGGTGGGTCCTGACCGCACACAGACCATCACAGTGTCGGAGAAATTGAAAAACTTCTGAATAATAACGCATTAAAGCTACGTAATATATGTCATTTATAGATGAGAGAGTAAAAGAGGAAGGGCTGACGTTTGACGACGTGCTGCTCATCCCCGCCTATTCAGAGGTGACACCCAACATGGTGAAACTCGGAAGTCGCTTCTCGCGCAATATCAGCCTTAACATCCCCATGGTTTCGGCAGCGATGGACACGGTGACTGAATCCGAGCTCGCCATAGCCATGGCCCGAGAGGGAGGCATCGGTGTGATCCACAAGAACATGTCGATTGCCCAGCAGGCTCAGCAGGTGCGCAAAGTGAAGCGTGCGGAGAGCGGCATGATCTACGATCCCATCACTATCACCGGTGAGGAGACAGTAGGCGATGCGCTCCATCTCATGGAGGAGAACCATATCGGCGGCATACCGGTGGTGGATGCCGACCGTCGTCTGATGGGTATCGTGACCAACCGCGACCTCCGTTTCCAGACCGATATGGGGATGAAGATTGCCGACGTGATGACTAAAGAGAATCTCGTGACCACCGACAAACCCAACCTTCAGGAGGCCGCCCAGATTCTTCTGCGCCATAAGATCGAGAAACTCCCCGTGGTCGACAAGGATGGCCGTCTGGTGGGACTGATCACTTATCGCGACATCACCAAGATTCAGGACTATCCCAATGCCTGCAAGGATGAGAAGGGTAGGCTGCGTGTGGCAGCCGGTGTAGGCGTGACAAGCGACACCCTCGACCGCGTCGATGCGCTCGTGGAGGCCGGTGTGGATGCCGTGGTCATCGACACTGCTCATGGTCACAGCGCCAATGTGGTCAACACCCTTCGCGCCGTGAAGGCCAAATATCCGCAGCTTGATGTGGTGGTGGGCAATATCGCCACAGCCGAGGCAGCCGAGTATCTCATCAATGCCGGAGCCGATGGCATCAAGGTGGGTATCGGTCCGGGTTCGATCTGCACCACCCGCATCGTGGCCGGTGTGGGTATGCCGCAGCTCACAGCTATCTTCAATGCCGCCAAGGTGGCTCATGCACATGGTGTGCCGGCCATCGCCGACGGCGGTCTGCGCTATTCAGGCGACATCGTGAAGGCTCTTGCAGCCGGTGGCGATGCCGTGATGATGGGTTCGATGCTGGCCGGTGTCGAGGAATCTCCCGGCGAGACAATCATCTACAACGGCCGTAAGTTCAAGTCATACCGTGGCATGGGCTCGATCGAGGCTATGCAGGCCGGCTCGAAAGACCGTTACTTCCAGTCGGAGAAGACCGACAGCAATAAGTTTGTGCCCGAAGGCATAGTGGCCCGCGTCCCCTATAAGGGAACACTCAGCGAGACAGTCTATCAGCTTATCGGTGGTCTGCGCTCCGGCATGGGCTATTGCGGCGCCAAGGATATCGACGCCCTGCATGAGGCCAAGTTCACCCGCATCACATCGGCCGGTGTGATCGAGAACCATCCCCACGATGTGACCATCACCAAGGAGGCACCCAACTATTCACGATAACATAAATCCTAATGGAAAAGATACTTATTCTTGACTTCGGATCACAGTACACCCAGCTTATCGCGCGCCGCGTGCGAGAGCTCAACGTGTACTGCGAGATTCACCCCTACAACAAGGTGCCCGCTCTGGATGCCGACGTGAAGGGTGTGATTCTTTCCGGAAGTCCGTCGTCGGTGCGCGATGCCGATTCGCCGCGTCCCGACCTGAGCGAAATCAAAGGTAAACTGCCGCTGCTCGGCGTGTGCTACGGTGCGCAGCTCCTCGCCCTTTTAGGCGGGGGAGATGTGCAGGGTGCTCCCAGCCGCGAGTATGGTCGCGCCATGCTCACAGTGGTGGCTCCCGAGGATCCTCTGATGGAGGGTCTTCCGTCACCCACACAGGTGTGGATGTCGCATGGCGACACCATCACATCCATCCCCGCTCAGTTTGAGGTGATTGGCTCGACCGACAATGTCCGTGTAGCCGCCTATCACATAGCCGGCGAGATGACATGGGGCATACAGTTCCATCCCGAGGTATTCCATTCCACCGATGGTCCGCGTCTGCTTGAGAACTTCGTGATGAAGATTTGCGGATGCTCCGGCACATGGAGCCCCGCATCGTTTATCGACTCCACAGTGGCCGAACTCAAAGAGAAACTTGGCGACGACAAGGTGATTCTCGGTCTTTCGGGTGGTGTGGATTCCACAGTGGCCGCCGTGCTTCTCAACAAGGCGATAGGCCACAACCTGCAGTGCATCTTTGTCAACAACGGTCTGCTCCGCGCCAATGAATTTGAGGATGTGCTCGCCCAGTATAAGGGAATGGGCCTCAACGTGGTTGGTGTCGATGCCTCCGAGCGATTCTATGCCGACCTCAAAGGTGTGACCGATCCCGAGCAGAAACGCAAAGTGATAGGCCGTGACTTCATCGAGGTATTCAACGATGAGGCGCAGAAATTCGCCGGAGCCAAATGGCTCGCACAAGGCACGATCTATCCCGACGTGATTGAGTCGGTATCGGTCAAGGGTCCCTCGGCCACTATCAAGAGCCACCACAATGTGGGCGGTCTTCCCGAGAAGATGCATCTCAGCATCGTAGAGCCGTTGCGTCTGCTCTTCAAGGATGAGGTGCGTCGTGTGGGCAAAGCCCTCGGCATCGATGCAGCCCTGCTTGGCCGTCATCCCTTCCCCGGTCCCGGACTCGGCATCCGTATTCTCGGTGAGGTTACAGCCGAAAAGGTAGCCGTGCTCCAGCAGGCCGACAAGATCTTCATCGACAACCTCCGCGAGGCCGGTCTCTACGACCAGGTATGGCAGGCCGGCGTGATGCTCCTCCCCGTGCAGAGTGTAGGCGTGATGGGCGACGAGCGCACCTACGAGCGCTGCTGCGCCCTTCGTGCGGTAGTATCGACCGATGGCATGACAGCCGACTGGGTACACCTCCCCTATGAATTCCTCGCCAAGGTAAGCAACGAGATCATCAACAAGGTGCGCGGCATCAACCGCGTAGTCTACGACATCTCCTCCAAGCCGCCGGCAACAATCGAGTGGGAGTGATAAAGGCTCATTCAGACCCCTCTGAACTATAGACAGATACCCCATTGGAACAATCCACACGGATTGATACCAGCCACTTACAAGCAATCCACGGTTAACTCGCTGAGTCGGCCGTGGATTCTCTTTTTGCTCTAATGTGTCCACGAAAGAAGATTTGACGATTTTCCACTCACTGCGTGGAAAATCTGAGGGAACATCTTGTAGAAATTGACAAAGCTATAAAGATTCGTCTTAGTGAATCCCTTGCCGTAAGTAGCGGTCAGCCGCTTGGAGAGTTCTTTGATGACAGAAGCGCCATATTTGGCTCGGTCTCCTATTTTTGTGGTCGTTCCTGTCAATTATTGCTACCATCTTCTTATCAATTTTTAACATAGAAAACTTGACAAGGGGTATGTTGATGTTGTAACTTTGTGGTCTAAAGAGGGGGAATCCCTTAGTGTCAAGAGACGGACGTATGAGCCGCTCCAACCGAGCTACATAGCAAGCCACGGTGGGAAAATGACACGATAGTATAACCTATAAAACAAGATGTTATGAGCACTTCCAATTTCCTTTCCACCACATCTTCCGTGTCAGAACTCGTTGCGTCCTTGGGGCGTGAGGAGCGACTTGTCGCGTCTGAACTGCCCGTGTGGTGCTTCAAGAAGGTAACTGATATCGTTGAGGGGATTGAGATGCGCCTCTCCAACATGGCAGGGGGCTATCCGTTTGAGTTTGGAGGGGTCAACTGGCTCTCGTCGGAGCAACTTTACCTTTGTGGCGAGTTTACAGATGAGGCTATTCAGCGAGAACTTCGCTCACAAACAAGCGGTTATGCAGCAAAGCGTTTCATTAAGTAAAGAAATCCCAAATCAATCCACTATGCCGAGGGTTTTCCATAGGTCCTCGATGTAGGCAACGGTTGTGGAGTCGC
>JAIDKG010000017.1 GCA_029051525.1 Muribaculaceae bacterium | reverse complement strand
CGGGAGAGGAGGGGGCTATTCTTGGTGCTGGGCGGCGATGGTGAGGCGGAGGAGCTCGATTTTGCGGCTGTCGGTGAGCTGGCGGGCTTCGAGCTGGCGGGCTTCTTTGTGGGCTCCGCAGACGGCCCAGGTATGGCCTACCCATTCTTTTTGGGCGGGGGTGAGGGTGATGCTGGAGGCTATGGTGTTGTTGCGAAGGTATTCCAGTGTTATGGGATCGGCGCTGTGGTCGCGGATGAGGGCGCAGATGGAGTCGGCTGCTCCTCCGGTGAAGGCTACTGTGGTGAGGCCGCCGGAGGTGTAGTTGAGGGCCTGGTCGGGGGGTACGGTTGCGCTGGTGAGGCTTTGACCGTCGGCACTGACGCGGATTGCATCGAATTGCCGGCCGCGGAGGGCGGCAATGAGTTCGGCCTGTTCGCCGGAGGTCATGCGTGCGGCGATGCCGGTGCCGCTCAGCGGGTATTGGCTCCGGAAGCCGGAGAGGATGTAGTAGGGTTCTACTTCGCGGGGGTTGGCCACCTGTGTGAATTGTTGGATTCCTTGGGCGATTGAGGCTCTGAGCTCTTCGATGCGCAGGGAATCGGCTGTGCGGCGCGCGGCGATTTGAGCGATAGAGTCGTTGAGGCTCTCCACCCATGAGGCGCGCTGTTGAGCAGCCTTTTGGCCATCATATTTTTTGCAGGATGTGTAGGCTCCTGCGATAAGCAGCAGAAGGAGGGAGGCCGGTATTATTTTTCTCATGGCAGTAATGGTGTCGTGAAAAAGTAGGCTGATGCAAAATTAACAAAAAAATCGGTAGAAATTATAATTTCCGCCGATTTTCCTGTGAGATTGTGTTCAGATGCGGCTTACATCTTTGACACCTTTGACGGTGCGGATTTTTTTCATTACGGTGTTGAGTTGTGCCTGGTCGGTCACACCTACAGTCAGCACCCCCTGGAATATTCCATCGTGGGAGTCGATGGCCACGTTGCGGAGGTAGACGTTCATCTCCTTTGAGATGATTGATGTGATATTGGCCAGAATGCCGAGGTCGTCATTGCCGATGATTCGGATGGAAGCCATAAGAGTGTCGCCGGTCTTGCCGCTCCATTCCACCTCCACCACGCGATAGGGGTAGCGCTCGCGGATATTGGCGGCGTTGGGGCAGTCGATGCGGTGGATCTTTACTGTACCTTCCGATGATATGAATCCGAACACGCGGTCGCCATAAATCGGATTGCAGCAGCGGGCGAACTTATAGCTCAGGCCATTGATCGATTTACCTCCGATCACGAGCACATCCCTCTTCTTCTCCTGCGGCTCTTCGGCCGGGCGGAGCTGGAACTCACCGGCCGAAATGCGGGTTTCCTCCTCCTCGGCCGCCACGGTATCGACATATTGCTGTAGGAACCGCGACACATCCAGCTTCTCGGTGGCCATATCGGAATAGAACTCATTGACAAACTTATATCCCGACTTCTTGATGAGCTTCATCAACGTAGGCTCATCAATCTCGATTTTACGGTTTTTCGCGCGGCGCTCCAGAAGTTCCTTTCCGAGGTCTGCCAACTTCTGCGCCTCCTCATTCAGGGCCTGCTTGATTTTATTACGAGCCTTCTGGCTCACCACGATATTGAGCCAGTCGAGTTTCGGGGTCTGGGTTGAGGAGGTGAGAATCTCCACTGTGTCGCCATTGGCTATCTTATAGGTGATGCGGCGGTGGGCACCGTTGACCACGGCGCCGGTGCAATGCGCTCCCACGTTGGAATGGATGCGGAATGCGAAATCGAGCACTGTTGCCCCGGCCGGGAGTTTGAAGAGGTCACCTTTCGGAGTGAATGCATAGACCTCCTTCTCATAATCCTCCATCTTCATGTGGCGCATCATCTCCATAGGTCCGGCATCGGCCGACTCGAGGATGTCGCGGATATTATTCATCCACTGGTCGGTGGAATCCGACTTCACCCCCTTATATCGCCAATGGGCCGCGAGACCCTTTTCGGCCACGAGGTCCATTCGGCGGGTGCGGAACTGCACCTCCACCCATTTCGACTGCGGCCCCATCACGGTGGCGTGCAGGCTCTCATAGCCATTGCTCTTCGGGATAGAGATCCAGTCGCGCATACGGGCAGGATTTGGGGTGTACATATCCGTAAGGATTGAATAAGCCATCCAGCAGTCGGACTTCTCCTTCTCCGGCGGTGTGTCGATAATGACACGGATAGCGAATAGATCGTAGATACCCGACACATCCACCTTCTGCTTGCGCATCTTCCCCCAGATGGATGAAATCGACTTGGTGCGCCCCTTGATGTCGAACTTCAGTCCGGCCTCTTCGAGCTTCTGCTTCACGGGGTCGATAAAAGCCTTAATATAGGCATCGCGCGAACGCTTTGTCTCATTCAGTTTATGGGCGATCTGAGAGTAGATCTCACGATTGGAATACTTGAGCGAGAGGTCTTCCAGTTCGCTTTTAAGCTTATACAGACCCAGACGGTGGGCCAACTGGGCATATAGGCAATTCGCCTCGAAAGCCACATCGCGCACCCACTGCGAGTCGGGGTGCAGATTGATGGCCCGCATCAGGGTGAGATTCTTCACGATCATGATGATAATCACACGTATATCATCGGCCAGCGAAAGCATCAGCCCACGGAAATTATCCTGATTCACGGCATTGTTCTTGTTCGAGAACCGTTGCACCGCACTCAGCCCCACCAGCAGCGAGGCCACATCCTCCCCCCATTCCTTGCGGAGCGAGGTGATGTCGGCAATATCATCCTCCAGCAGTGGATAGAGAATGATAGCGAGTATGATGTTATGGTCGCGGTCGATAGAATCGGCGAATAGGTGGGCGGCACGAAGCGCCATGATGGCTTTCGGCATATCGTGAGAGTCATGAGGCGATGCGTGCATGGCCATAGACTTACGGCAGAGAGATTTCACTCTCCGCTCCTCATCAGGGGTAATGATGCCCTGCATCTTTTCGGCCAATTCGGCTGCGAGATGCAGGAACTCACGTTTTTCATCGGGAGAGAGGGTATCTTTTTTTTCAAGACTTTCCATAAGGGGGATGGCCTTTCCGGGCCGAAGTAATAGGTAATATAGAGAGCTGAAGCTCGGTAGGTCGGTCACCCGGAGAGGGATGGAGAGCTGTAATCCGGATGTGATAATTGCCGGCCTCTAAAAGTATATACAAATTTATGATAAAAAGTGTTCAGATGCAAGTTAAAAAAGAGTTTTTTTATGTTTTTGAGCCTATAAAGCGTCTTGATGCGATTTTTTTGTGTTTATAGTATATGGGAAGTCGCCAATCGGCGATTTTAGAGCGCGCTCTTATGATTTCACTGAGCACAGGCTGTCAGCCTGTGAGAATTCCACAACAGAAGATCTATAATAATATGGGAAAAAGAAAAAGAACTGACGGAGGGGGAGCCACGGCACTGTTCAAGACCAAGGCGGGGGTAATAGCCGCCACATTGGGTTCGGCCGTGGGACTGGGGAGTATATGGCGGTTTCCTGCCGAAGCGCAGCAGAACGGTGGCGGGGCATTCCTGCTCATCTATCTGGGCTGCGTGCTGATACTCGGCATACCCGTGATGCTTGCCGAGACCTCACTCGGCCGGGCAGGGCGCGCCGATGCCGTAGGCTCATACATGAAACTGGCCCCCGGCTCCCGCTGGTGGTTGGCCGGCGGACTTGGAGTGCTTGCCTCCTATCTGATAATCAGCTTTTATATGGTGGTGGCCGGCTGGACACTCCAGTATCTATGGGATTCCATCACCGGAGCGCTCTTTGCCGGAGCCGACGGCGAGTCGGCACGGCTTATTGAGCAGACGTTTCATCATAAGATGGAGAGTTATATCGGCTCCGACATCGCGCCGCTGATCTCCACATACGCCATGATAGTGCTGAATATCGGGGTGTTGATGATGGGAGTGCAGAAGGGTATAGAGCGGGCTTCCAACATAATGATGCCCCTGCTGTTTGTGCTCCTGCTGCTGTTCTGTATCTATGCCTTGACGCTTCCCGGAGCATCCGAGGGGCTTGTATACTTCTTCCGTCCCGACTTCTCGCGCATCACCTGGGGTGTGGCCGCCAACGCGCTTGGCCAGACATTCTTCTCCCTCAGCCTCGGCATCGGTGTGCTGATTACATATGCCTCCTACTATCCGTCGGATACCAATCTGACGCGCACGGCCACAACCGTATCGGGTCTCACCACACTGGTGGCCGTGATGATGGGTATGATAATCTTCCCCACCGTATTCAGCTTCAATCTCGACATCGACCAGTTGCGCGGCACCACTCTGGTGTTTGTCACCCTTCCTGAAGTATTCTCACAGATGCCCGGCGGCCGTGTGTGGTCAATACTCTTCTTCACGCTGCTTTTAGTGGCGGCCTTGACCAGCACCATCTCACTCTCGGAGGTGTCGATACTCTTCGTGCAGAAGCGCTTCAAGCGTTCGCGCCTTTCGGCCACACTCATCATGATGTGTCCGCTTTTCCTGCTGAGTGCCCTCTGTTCGCTCTCGTTCGGGAGTCTGGCCGACCTGAAGATATTCGGACTGACCATCTTCAATTTCCTCGACACATTCGCCACCAACTGGATTCTCCCCATATGTGCCTTATGTGTTGTGATATTTGTAGGGTGGTTCATACCCAAGGGTACATTCCGGCGCGAAGTGACCAACGACGGGCGCGTGGCCACACGCCTCTATCCGGTGGTCAACTTCATAGTGCGCTGGATAGCTCCGGTGCTGATACTTGTGATTCTCTTCAGCTCCATCCTCAAATAGGGGGCAGCGAGTAATAGATGATACGAAAAAGCAGACGCACATATGTGTCGGGTCATCTTCTACCCGCTCATATGTGCGTCGGTTTTATTCCGGTCAGCCTACGCTACGGTCATATCAGCCACTCCACAAGTGGAGGAGCCAGGAAGGCCGTCAGCACTCCGTTGAGAATCAGACCGAGGGTGGCATATGCGCTGTAACGCTCGCCATAGGCACTGATGCGGTTGGTGCCCATCACGTGGGCGGCGGTGCCCATGCTCAGACTCTGCGACACACCACCTTTCACACCACCCCACGACATCATCTTCAGTCCGGCGGCAGCTCCGATCATACCCACCACCACCACGATGGCCGAGGTGAGAGCCGGTATGCCGCCGAGCTGGCGCGAAATCTCGATGGCGATAGGAGTCGACACCGACTTCGGAGCCAACGAGCAAATCACCTCGCGGCTCGCCCCGAGCCAGCTCGCAATCAGCACCACCGACACGATGCCCACCACGCATCCGGCCAGTTCGGTGAGAAACAGAGTCATAAACTGCCGGCGGATATGCTGCAGCTCATTGAAAAGCGGGAGACCTAAGGCCACGATGGCCGGCTTGAGCCAGAACTCAATCATATGTCCGCTCTCATAATAGCTCTCATAGCTCATTCCGGTGAGGCGGAGCAGCGCGATAAGGGCGGCAATCGTGATTAGCATCGGGCTGAGCCACGCCTGGCGCGACACCCGCTGCACCCATCCTGCACCCCAATAGATAAGGAAAGTCAGAGTGATGAGAGAGAGAGGATTATGTAGAATATCAATTATTGCGGTCATGACGGCGGAAACGATTGTGAAGGAACTGATGGAGTCGGCCCGTGATAAGGAATACGAGCAGGATGCTCACCAAAGTGGCCACCGTGACCGGGAGCCATTCGGCAGCGATAAGGTCAAAATAGAGCATCAGTGCCACTCCCGGCGGAATGAAGAAAAAAGCCATGTTGGAGATGAGGAAACGGCATATGGGGGCGATGGTATGCGGGCGCACCCATCCGCGTTCGAGCGAGAGGCAGAGAATCAGCATCCCCCAGATACTGCCGGGGATATTCAGTCCCGGGATGAGCGCCAAAAGTTCGCCTATGCCAAGACATGCGAAGATTATTCCGAATTGTTTAGCCATTGGGATGATTATAGTGTGGGAGGAGAGAGAGAGTCCATATATTAGGGAGGATATGACATGAATATCGCATCATGGCATACCCTCCCGAAATGTGGCATACTTATTTACGGGGTTTATTTATTCAGGAAAGAGGCGAGCTTGGTGTAGAATGCAGGATCCTCGCCCACGGTGATGTCGGCAATCTTACCTTCGGGATTGATGATTACCTTTGTGGGATATCCCTCCACCAGATACTGCGATGTGAGGGTGGATTCCTTCGGATTATATACATTCACCCAGGGGAGCTCATTCTTGGCCACACCGGCGCGCCATGCCTCCTCGGTCTCATTGCAGTCGATGCCGATTACTTCCAGTCGGCCTGCATATTCCTTATAGGCCTCCTTAAGTTTCGGCATACCCTTGATGCACCATCCGCACCAAGAGCCCCAGAAATCAAGTATCACCCATTTGCCGCGAAACTGCGACAGACTCACATCCTTGCCGTTGAGATCTTTGAGGGTGAAGTCGGGAGCCTCAGTGGTGCCATTGAGCATGGCATTGCGCTTCTTCTCATTTTCCAGCTGCTCGCGGGTGGCCTCCACCTGCTTCTGCACGAAAGGATAGAGGATTGATTTCTTAGCTTCGGGAGTCATGGCATCATAAGCCTCCATGAATTTCTCGCCGCGCATATTGAGCATAGCATATGCCACGGCTGCCGAGCCGGGATTCTTGGCGATGAAATCAGTCAGGGTGTTGTCGAAGCGGTTCATCAGATTCTCCACCTCCGCCTCTGAGGGCTGCACGGCCGAGGAGGCCAGCTTGCGGTATTCATCCTCCAGCGGAGTGGTGAGGCGATTAAGGGCTGTGATGTCCTCCATGAGAGGAGTGCCGGCCACAGAATAATTCATCGGAGAGAGCGACTCCACGCTCACGGTGATACTCTCGCCCGGAGCGGCATAGAACTCAGCCACATTCTCATCCGAAATCTCAATCATATAATGGGCCGCACCCTTAGGGTCGAGCGCGAAAGTGAATTTGCCGTCCTTGGCTGTCAGCGTATCGCTTACGGTCTTGAGGTCGGAGCGGCGGCGTGCATTCAGCATGTCGTTTACCAGGTCGTGGTGCACCACCACGCGGTCGGGACCGCCGGCGGGGAGAGTAAGAGTAGCCTCGGCGTGGTCGTCGGCCGATGCACAGGATACCATCGAGAGGAGGGCGCCTGTGATGAAAAGGTACTTTTTCATATGTGTAATTTGTATTGGAAATATCGTTGGTGAAGAGGCGGGGAGAAGAGAGTGGAATCATCTTAGAGCGTTTGGGGAGGGGAGTATGTTATCCGCGTAGCAGCCCCTCGGGGTGTCGGCGCTCCAATTCGCGCAGCAGGAGATGTGAAAACTGATAGTTTTTCAGTCCCCAGCGCGGCGCCACCACCATGTCGGGTGGTGCCGATGCGAGGAAACGCTCTATCACCACCCGGCCGGCCACATGCTCCACTACTTCGGCGCAGAGATCTATATACTCCTCAAGGGTGAAAGGTGTCAGCTCAATCTCACCACTCTCCCACATGCGGTGCAGCAGAGTGTGGCGTATCACCTGAAGCTGATGGAGCTTGATGCTTTCGATCGGGAGATTGCAGCAGCGCTCCACAGTGAGCAGTATATCCTCACGGCTTTCGCCCGGGAGTCCGGCTATAAGGTGCAAACCGCATTCTATCCCGCGTGAAGAGAGGGAATGTATGGCCTCCTCCACACACTTCCATGTGTGGCAGCGGTTGATAAGCCGCAGCGTGCGGTCGTGGGATGTCTCCGCCCCGATTTCAACAATTACCGGGGTCGTATGGTTTATCTCCTCCAGGAGGTCAATCACCCGAGCGGGGAGTGCGTCGGGGCGGGTGCCTATTATTATGCCGGCCACATCCGGCTGTCGGGCAGCCTCATTGTAGAGGGCACGAAGATGGTCGATGGCGGCGGTATGGGTGCCGGTAAACGACTGAAAATAGGCCATGTAGCGCATCTGCGGATACTTGCGGCTGAAGAATCGGCGCCCCTCCTCCAGCTGCTGCGCCACGGATTGGGCCGGATTGCAATAGGAGGGGGTGAAGGAGCGGTTGTCGCAATATATGCAGCCTCCGGTGGAGATGGTGCCGTCGCGGTTGGGGCAGGAGAAACCTGCATCGACCGAGAGCTTCTGCACCTTCATGCCCGGAAATTTCTCCGCAAGCCACGAGGCGTAATCCCGATACCATTTATTTGCCATGGCCATCGAGCAGTAAAAGGTCGCCGATCGTCAGGAGTGCCAGCGCCTCCACGATGACGGGAGCACGCATAGCCACACAGGGGTCGTGGCGCCCGGTGGCCGTCACTTCAGTAATCCTACCCTCGCTGTCGGGCATCGGAATAGGGCGCGAGATGGTGGGTGTGGGCTTGAACCAGAGGTTGAAATATATCGGCATACCGGTGGAAATCCCACCCAATGCGCCTCCATGCAGATCGGTGGCAAAAGGGGTGGGTGAGAAGCCCTGGTTGAAAAGATCGAGCGATTCGGAGCCACATGCAGAGGCGGCCTTCATCCCCATGCCATATTCAAACCCCTTCACGGCATTGAGGCTCATCATAGCCTGTGCGAGGCGCGACTGCAGTTTGCCGAATACAGGGTCGCCCAATCCCGGCGGCACACCGCGCAGCACACAGCTCACGCGTGCGCCCACCGAGTCGCAATCCTTCCGGGCCAACTCCACCTTCTCAAGCATCCCCTCCTCCACTATATCATCGTAGGGAAGGCAACCGTTGAGCGGGTCGGCGGCGATATCAGCGAATGGGTCGGTATATCCCACTGTGCCCACCTGTGTGAGCCTTGCTTCGGCGCTGATGCCTAATGTATTGAGCCACTGGGCCGCGAGTGCGCCGCCCATCACCCAATTTACAGTCTCCCGGGCCGAAGCGCGACCCCCACCGCGCGGCTCGCGGATACCATATTTGGCCTCATAGGTGAAGTCGGCATGGTTCGGCCGATAGCGGCGCGACAGTTCCGAATAATCGCCCGAACGGGCATCGGTATTGCGGAATATGAAACCTATGGGGGTGCCGAGCGTGATAAGGTCGACAGTCACACCGGATAGAATCTCCGGCGTGTCGCTTTCGCGGCGCTGGCTGGTGAGCAGAGAGCGGCCTGTGCGGCGGCGGTCGATCATAGCCGTCACCGACTTCATGTCGATTTTCACTCCGGCCGGGAGTCCATCGAGTATGCCGCCCATAGCAGGGCCGTGGCTCTCGCCGAAGGTAGAGAGCCGTAGAAGTCTGCCTAAAGTATTCATTTGTCGGTGATTATATCGGCCGTTTCGGCCTGTGCCACACGTATCAGGTCGGCCGGGTCGAGACGCAGCTGAAGACCGCGCTGACCCGCGCTCACATAGATATACGGAAATCCGGTGGCCTCCTGCGAGATAAATACCGGAAACTTCTTCTTCATTCCGATGGCTGTGCAGCCACCGCGGATATAGCCGGTCACGGCGAGGAGGTCCTTCATCGGGATCATCTCCGCCTTCTTATTGCCCGATACTCGGGCTGCCTTCTTGAGATCGACCTCATTATTGCCGGCTATTACGCATACGAAATAGCCCGTCTTGTCGCCATGAAGCACGAGAGTCTTGAATACCTGTTCGATAGGTTGGCCGAGTTCGGCGGCCACATGGTCGGCGGCGAGATTCTCCGGGTCGACGGTATATGGTATCATCTCATATTCCACCCCCTCACGGTCGAGAATGCGGGCGGCATTGGTTTTCTTCTCTTTGCTCATTGCTCATTGCAGTTTATTTAGCCCCGCTCTTTTTTGAGGAAGCGGAGGTGGTGTAAGTGCGGCAGAGGTCGCGGATAATGCAATCCATACATTCCGGTCGGCGCGCCTTGCAGACGTAGCGTCCATGAAGAATCAGCCAATGATGAGCTTTTGGGAGCAGCTCCTCCGGGATGTGGCGCACAAGAGTTTTCTCGGTGGCCAGCGGAGTCTTGGAGTCGCGGGTCAGACCGATACGGTTGCTGACCCGAAACACGTGGGTATCCACCGCCATAGCCCCCTTGTTCCACACCACGGAGAGCATGACATTGGCCGTCTTTCGCCCCACCCCGGGGAGTTTCATCAGCGAATCGATGTCGGAAGGCATCTCACCGCCAAACTCCTCCATGAGCAGACGCGCCGCCCTGAGAAGGTGGCGCGTCTTATTGTTGGGGAATGTCACGCTTTTGATATATTCGTAGACTGTTTCCTCATCGGAGGCAGCCAGCGACTGCGGGTCGGGAAATGCCTCGAAAAGGGGAGGGGTGACGAGATTGACCCTCTTGTCGGTGCATTGGGCCGAGAGTATCACGGCCAGCAGCAGATGGAAAGGGGAGTCATAGTCGAGTTCAGTCTTCGGGTCGGGCATGGCCTCCGCAAAACGGCGGAGCACCTCCTCATATCTCTGTCGGATTGTCACTGAACGGAAAATAATTAATGTGCGGCCTCGAATTCATGTAGGAAGCGGGCGTCATTCTCGGAGAACATTCGCAGATCCTTCACGCGGTATTTGAGGTTGGTGATTCGCTCGATGCCCATGCCGAAAGCATAGCCGGTAAACTCCTTCGAGTCGATTCCGCATGCCTCAAGCACATTGGGGTCGACCATGCCGCAGCCTAAGATTTCCACCCATCCGGTGCCCTTGCAGAAGGGGCAGCCCTTGCCGCCGCAGATGTGGCAGGAGATATCCATCTCGGCCGAAGGCTCGGTGAAGGGGAAATAAGAGGGACGCAGACGAATCTTTGTGTCGGGGCCGAACATCTCGCGGGCGAAATAGAGCAGACACTGCTTCAGGTCGGCAAACGACACATTGCGGTCGATGTAGAGACCCTCCACCTGATGGAAGAAGCAGTGGGCACGGGCAGAGATGGCCTCGTTGCGGTATACGCGTCCCGGGCAGATGATGCGGATCGGCGGCTTCTGAGTCTCCATTGTGCGGGTCTGCACCGACGAGGTGTGTGTGCGCAGCAGGATATCCTGCGGAGAGCGGGAGATGAAGAAGGTGTCCTGCATATCGCGGGCCGGATGGTCGGGGGGGAAGTTGAGCGAGGAGAACACATGCCAGTCATCCTCAATCTCCGGACCCTCGGCGATGGTGAAGCCCATCGCTCCGAAAATTCGGAAGATCTCATTCTTCACCAGCGAGAGGGGATGGCGCGTGCCGAGCGGCATGGGAGTGGCAGTGCGGGTGAGGTCGATATCGGCCTTTGCGGCCTCGGCCTCCGAAGCGAGACTGTCGCGGAGCTGAGCCAGCTTCTCGGTGGCGGCAGTCTTGAGCTCATTGAGCTTCTGACCCATCTCGCGCTTTTGCTCGGCGGGGACGGATCGGAAATCATTCATCAGGGCCGGGATAAGGCCTTTCTTGCTGAGGTATTTGATGCGGATCTGCTCCACTTCCTCGGCCGATTTGGCTGTGAGGGCCTGGATTTCCGCCATCATATCATTGATTTTGTTGATCATAGTGAGCGGGATGTATAGTAAGATGCAAATTTAGCAAAAAAAATCGGGAAAACAGGTGGATAAAATGAAAAAACGCGTGATGCCGCAATCATCGGCATCACGCATAGAGGGGGGAATATCGTGAGAGGGGGAGTGAGTCGGAGTGCCTCAGATGCACTCCTCGACATTCCATACGAATGCGCGCAGCCCCAGACGAGGTTTCTCCTCATCCAGAAGGCGCAGGCGGTCGAGCAGCGGGCGCACCTTTTCGTCATCGACCACCGTTATCATGGCCGAAGCGAGCGAGGGCCATGCGTGGGTGCCGTAGTGGGGTTCACCTTTATGGGATCCGCGCCCCTGCACTGTGCCCAAGGCTGTGAATCCGCGGCAGGAGAGGTGGCCGAGGATTTCAATTATATTTTCGTGGTGTGCCTGGTCGTAGGCTATAAACACTGATTTCATGCTGTGCGGAATAGTTAAGTATATTTGGGTAGGGGTAAGCGCCGGATAGCTCCGGCGCTTACCTCAAAGGTCATTTGGATGGGAGAAACCGGCGGCGCATGGCGCGGCGGCGGTTCTTGACTCCACGTCCGGCGAATACGCAGTAGAGCACCGGCACGAAGAGAAGCGTAAGAATGGTGGAGAATGTCAGACCGCCAATCACAGCCACACCCATCGGGCGCCACATCTCCGAACCCTGTCCGCTACCCACAGCCATCGGCACCATGCCGAGGATTGTGGTCAGGGTGGTCATCACCACCGGACGCAGACGCGACTTGCCGGCATGAATCACCGCGCGGCGGATCGACATGCCTCGTTCGCGGTCAAGAATAATATAGTCGATAAGCACGATACCATTCTTCACCACAATACCGATAAGCATGATGGCGCCGATCATCGACATCACATTGAGAGTGTGGCCGGTGAGCCAGAGGATGATAAACACACCCGAGAAGGCGAAGAGAAGCGACGTCATGATGATGCCCGGATAGGTGAGCGACTCGAACTGAGCGGCCATCACGATATATACCAGAATTATAATCAGCGCGCCGAGCATCAGAAGATCCCTGAAGGAATCCTGCTGGTCTTCGTAGCTACCCGACAGACCGATCGATATACCCGAGGGGAGATGCATCTCGTCGATCTTGATTTCGGCGGCGGTCACAACCTGATTCATAGGCGCACCATCCACCACGGCCGATACGGTGATGAGTCGTTCGCGGTCCTTGCGCTGGATGGTAGGGGGTGTGAAGCGCTGCACGACTGTGCCGAGTTCTTTGAGTTTCACACCCGCCCCCGAGGGGGTATAGATCGTGATATTCTCGATATCGGCTATCTGTGTGCGCATCGAGGGTTCATACATCACCTTGATGTCATACTCCTCGCCATCCTCGCGGAATTGCGATGATGTGGCGCCGTTGATGCGGTTGCGCAGATACATGGCGGCCGTCTGAAGGTTGAGTCCGTAGAGGGCCAGTTTCTCGCGGTCGAAGTCAACCTGATATTCCGGCTGATAGTCGGAGCGCGAGATTGTCACGTCGGCTGTGCCGGGAATCGACTCAAGGATGCGTTGCAGGTCACGGGCCACGGTATCGGTCTGCTCGAAGTCATAGCCATAGATCTCGAAATCCACGGTAGACTGACCACCCATACCGGCGCCACGACCGCCACCCACATTGACCTGCATCTTCTTGAACTCCGGGAATTCCTTCGCCAGATCCTTACGCATACCGTCGGCAATCTCCTGTATGCCTCGGTCGCGGTCGCCCGGATCGAGCAGCGACACGTTCATCTCGATGATATGCGCGCCGTTGTCGGAGAGTGAGGCGAAGGTATTGTCGGTCGAGGCCGGACCCACGGTATAGGTCTGCACCCGGATTTCCGGGTATTTCTTGCGCCAGAGGGTGTCGAGTCGCTCCATCACTTCTCGGGCCTGCTCCACGCGGGCACCGATCGGAAGTTCGAGCGACACACCGATACGGGCGTTGTCCTGAGTCGGGAAGAACTCCGTACCCACGAATTTCATCAGGAAAATCGAACCGAAGAAGATACCCAGACAGGTCACGATCGTGATTGACCTGTGCCCCACCACAAGTCGGAGCAGACGGGCATAGGCATCATCGAAGCGGTCGAGGCCGCGCTCTATCGGGGTGAAGAGGAGTGTGTAGAGCTTGCCGTGATGATTCACCCGGCGCAGCCACTGGCTGCAGAGCATCGGGGTGAGCGAGAGGGCGCAGGTGGTGGAGATAATCATCATGATGGTCACCATCCAGCCGAGCTGACGGAAGAGCACACCGGTCATGCCGGTCACCAGGGTGAGGGGGAAGAATACGGCGATAAGCGTGAGTGTGGAGGCCACTACCGAGATGGCCACCTCATTGGTGCCATGCACGGCTGCCTGCTTCGGATCGGAACCGCGCTCGATGTGGGTGGTCACATTCTCCAGCACCACAATGGCATCATCGACCACCATACCTATTGAGATCGACAGGGCCGAGAGCGAAACGATATTCAGAGTGTTGCCCGTGGCGAAGAGATAGATGAATGAGGCGATGAGCGACACCGGGATGGTGATCACGATAATCATCGTGGCGCGCCAGCGACCCAGGAACACGAACACCACAATCATCACGAAGAGCAGAGCGTAGAGCACCGTCTCCTCAAGCGAAGCAATGGTGTTGCGGATATTATCGGAGGTGTCGACAATCACACCGAGTTTCACGTCGGAGGGGAGGTCTTTCTGCAGCTTGGGAAGCATCTTCATCACCTTCTCGGAAATCTGCACCGAGTTGGCGCCGCTCTGTTTCTGGATGACGATCATTGCTCCCTCACGGCCGTTGATGTATGTCTGCTGAGTGCGTTCCTCAAGAGAGTCTTCCACACGGGCCACATCACGCAGATACACCGGGCGCCCCTCGAATGTGCCCACCACAAGGTCGCGCATCTCGGCCGATGTGTCGAACTCACCCTGCACTCGGAGCGCATAGGTGTTAGAACCCACATCGAACGAACCGCCGGGCACATTGCGGTTTTCGGCCGCAATCACCTGCGATATCCCTTCGACCGAGAGATGATATCCCTCCAGTTTGTGGGGATCGACATATATGTGGATCTCTCGTTTCGGGGCGCCGGAGATGCTCACCGTGCCCACGCCGTCGATGCGGGCCAGAGGATTGGCCACACCATCATCGAGGATTTTATACAGACCGGCCATACTCTCCTTGGCCTCCACCGAGAGGAGGCAGATCGGGATCATGTCGGTCGAGAATTTGAAGATAATCGGATTCTCCGAATCATCCGGCAACATGGATTTTACCATGTCGAGTTTGTCGCGCACATCGTTGGTGAGCACATCGATGTCATAGCCGTATTCAAACTCAAGGGTAATCACCGAGGTGTTCTCGCGCGATTCGGATGTGATATGCTTGAGGTGCTCTACCGAATTGAGAGAGTTCTCAAGCGGTTTAGTCACATTCTGCTCTATATCCTCGGCGCTCGCACCGGGATACATCGTGATGACCATGATGGTGTTGGTCTCGATGTCCGGGAAGAGGTCGATGGGCAGCTTGGCCAGTGAGAAGAGGCCAAGTATAATCACGGCCACGAAGCAGAGGGTGGTCATGATCGGGCGTTTTACCGCCGCGCCGTATAGACTCATATTCTACAGATTGATGGGGGAAAATGGATGTAATAATTGGATGTCAGCGTGAGCGCAGATTATTTCACGACTTTCACTTTGGCTCCGTCGGTGAGTTTTGATTTCTGCGAGATCACCACCTGCTGCCCCGGCTCTACGCCGGAGAGTATCTGGTAGGTATCGCCCAGGCGTCGGCCCAGTTGCACTTGCGAATAGCGGATCTTGCCATCCTCTACCACATATACGAAATAATTGCCCGAGCCGCGCTGCTTCTCGACAGCCTTGTCGGCCACAACGGCCGAGGGTGCTGTGCCGAGATTGAGCTGAATCCGGCCGAACATGCCGGGCAGGATACGAGCCGAGGGATTGGGCACGGTGATTTCCACTCCGAAAGTGCGTGAAGCGGCATCGACGGTCGGAGCCACGAGTGTTACCTTGCCGGTGAATTCCTCATCGGGATAAGACTGGAGCGAGAGGGTGGCCGGCATACCGGTGTGTACCTTGGCGAAATCGCTCTCATTCACATTGACCACCACCTTGACCGGATTGACGGTGCCGATAGTCAGGATGGGGAGGGAGGCGGTCATATCGCCCGGATCATAATTGCGGGCTGTCACCACACCGCTCACGGGAGCTGTGAGCACAGTATTCTCCTGCACATTGCGCAGGGCACGCTCGGCACTGGCCAGAGTATTGCGGGCATTGACCACCTGCAGCTCCATCTGATCCACCTGCTGGCGGGTGCCTCCGCCGATGCGGAGCAGTTCCACGGCGCGGTTATAGTCGGCCTCGACTGTGCGGAGGGCGGCCTTAGCGTTGTCGACCTGCAGCTGATAGGAGGTGGTGTTGACATCATCGAGCACCACAAGGCGCTGACCCTTGCTCACATTCATACCCTCGTCGACGAGGATCTGCTTGATGCGGTTTGGGGAATTGGATGAGATATTATTTATCTTATCCGCCTCCACACTGGCAGTGAGAGTCACGATATCATCCACATCGCGCTGCTCTACGGTGGCGGTCTTTACGGTGAATACCTCATCGGCCTCGGCTTCGGCGCCGGTCGATGAATCGTTGCCGCCGCATGCGCTCAGCATCAGGGCGGGGAGGATTGAAGCGAAGGGGAGTATCTTAAGGAGTTTCATATTTTGATAGGGAGGTGATAGTGGATTATCTTATTTCATTCTCGCGCCCTAAGAGGAGGTCAAGCTCCGATACCGACACGAGGTAATTGTAGATGCACTGCAGATAGGAGAGGCGGGCAGTGGTGTGGGCCAGTTCGCTGTCGCGCAGGTCGAGGAATGAGGCTGCGCCGATCTCGAAACTTTTCTGCATGATGTCGTAGGCCTTTTCGGCCGATTTCATGCCGGCAGCGCTCGATTCAATCTGGCGCACTTCACGATTGATATTATCGAGAGCCAGATCGCGCTGCATGCTGAGGGAGTTGAGAAGGTTTTCACGCTGCAGTGCCACCTCCTTGACCTGTACCTGAGCCTGCTTGAGACCATAATATTTCGTGCCCCCCGAGAAGATCGGCACACTCAGAGCGAGACCCACCGTGGAGTAGGGGCTGAAGTCGAGGTTGCGGAAGGCATTACCATTGCTGAGCGACATCCAATTGAGATTGAACGAAGCACCAAGCGTTGGGATCCATGCGAATTTCTTGAGATCCACATTCTTATCGGCTATGCGGGCCTGAATATCGAGCGAGCGGAGCGATGAGTTGCCGTTCAGGTCGGTGTCGGCGCCGAGCGGATAGCCATACATCTCCTGCTGCATCTCCTCAAGGGTGACATCGGGGGTGAATTCAAAATCGTAGTCGATGCCCATGAGCACCACGAGTGAGAGCTTGCATTGTCTTACCGATATGTCGGCCTGAAGAAGCTCCGGCTCGATGTTGGTGACCTGTACGCTCGAGCGGAGCACATCATATTCCGAGGCCGTGCCGGCCTGAAACTGCTTCTCGTAGATTTCAGCGTTGAGGAGGGCGCGATCGTAGTTTTGCCGGATCACATCTTTCGAAGCGATAGCCAAAAGCAGGCTGTAGTAGGCCTGATTGATCTGATGCACGAGGTCGAGGCGTGACTGACGTGCCGATTCGAGCGATGCGAGAATCTGGTCTTTGCTTATGCTGATGGCTTTCCAGAGAGTGGGAGCCACAAGGGGCATCTGGGCGTTGAATCCGAGATTCCATGTGTTGTCGGAACCCATTTTCAGGCTCTGGCTCTGGCCACCCATATTCATGCGGATGGTCTGGAGTTCGATCGAGCGTTGATATGCGGCCTGAAAGTCGATGGTGGGCAGGAGGCTGCCGGTGGTCTCTCGGCGGGCGTATTCTGTACGCTTTACCTCGAGGTCGGCCACCTTGACGGTGGGGCTGGAGTCGAGTGCAATCTCGATACACTGCTTTCTGGAGAGGGTCACCTCTGCCGCTCGTGCCGGGAAGATGGCTACGGCTGCCAGGAAGATGATTGCAGCTGAAAGGATTTTTTTGCGTTTCATTTGTTTGGATTGGTTTGGATTTCTTTGGTGGGCTCCCGTTCGCTTGCGCTCCGGCGCAGGACCAGGAGGGTGGGGAGGGCTTTGGGG
>JAIDKG010000016.1:3671-21780 GCA_029051525.1 Muribaculaceae bacterium | reverse complement strand
ACTATTTCGAGGGCATGGTAAAGTCTTATGAGGCTCGCGTGGCTAAACCGGATAAGAAAATCTTTGATATAGCTGCCTTTAGTAGAGTACAAAAATTGAAATCATGTTGTTAAACATCTGATTTTCAAGTGGATAAATTTGCAAAACTCCCTGAAATTTAGTAATTTAAAGGAAAAGTTTGCCGACTTTTCTCCATGAAAACTACTAATTCCAAGGACCTGGTCAAAGTTAACCAAATCCTCCCGATTATGCAAGAGCATTTTGGACAAAGTATGAATCTGGCACGCATAAAACTTATGGCGCTGCTGCTCCATGCACTCTGTGTTGTGCAGACTGTCAGCCTTCACAAACTGGCTTATGCGATGCCTACGGCTGTCGACAAGGATTCCAACCTCAGACGGCTCCAAAGATTCTTTGCCAAGTTGTATGTTCTTGACCTTGACATAATAGCCCAGTAGCACATCCTCCTTGATTCGCATACCCACATGCCAGTTCATCCGACACGCTTCGGAATTGACAGACACAGCCACACGATAGCGGGTGTCTTCTATGATGGCACACACATCATCATAGAGTTTTGATTCAGTAGTTTGCGGGATATGTTCTTCTTTCATTGTCATATTTGCGCGTATTAGACTGCAAAATTCTAATTTTTCGGCAATTATAGCTTAGAGCGCGTCCCTTAAGAGCGCGTCCCTTAAAATTTCGGGGTCGTAGGGGCAGCGAAATTTTAAGGAACACGCTCTTACTTTATTATCGCGGATGTGTAATGCGAAGACAGATACAAAGAAGAAATAAAAAAGATGGGTTGAAATTTGGTTTATATTATAAACCTTATTAACTTTGCATCCGAAATAAGAGCGGAGTCGCGCGACCGCTCTTTTTTCAGAATAAAATGGTTTATAAAATAAACCAAATATCAACCCTCTAAACTCCCTGAATATGGAAGACAGAAAACTTACTGAAAAAGAGAGCCTCGAAGTCATTACTTCGATGATAGCTCAGACAAAACAGCGCTATATAGGCGACGGCAATATCCTGCTCATGTGGGGCTACGTCATAGTAGGAGTGACGGCTCTTATCTGGACGCTACTCGTGCTCACTCACAACACATGCTGGAACTGGCTTTGGTTTCTTATCTGGATCATCGGTGGTATAGCCACCCCGATAATGGCAATGAAAAAGCAAATGAACAAAGGAGTGAAGAACTACTCTGATTCCCTGACTTCAAAAATATGGTCCTTTGTAGGTATCATAGCAATCGCATCAACATTCATATGCCTTGGATTCTTGCTCATTAAAGGAGTTGACGCCTGGTCAATGATGTTCGTTCTGGCTCTTGTCATCGTGCCGTTCGCTGAAATTGCACAAGGTATTGTTCTGAACGAAAAATCGCTGGTAATCGGAGGCTCTGTCGGAATTCTATTCGGGCTTTTTACCCTTGGCTGTATCGCCGGGCACATAACCCTGTTCGCCACATGGTTCATGCCGTTGTTCATGCTCGCATTTATAGCCATGATGATAATACCGGGCCACATACTCAACTATAAAGCAAGAAAGGCTAAATGAAAGAACTGAATCCACTACTGCATTCGCAACTCCGGCTTGCAATAATGTCTATTCTCATGAGTGTGGAGGAAGCAGATTTTGTATATCTCAAAGAGAAAACCGAATCTACTGCCGGAAATCTGAGCGTACAACTCGACAAACTATCATCTGCCGGATACATATCTATTGAAAAAGGGATGTCTGGCAAACGACCGCGAACCTCATGTTCCGTTACAGCCGAGGGGAGAAAGGCATTTGAAGAGTATGTCGATGCACTCAGGACATATCTTAACCTGTAATCGCCGCCTTTGGCGGCCGAAATTTTGGTAAACAAATGAGCGGGCGACTTCATCACGAGGTCGTCCGCTCTGACTATGTAACCGATTTATCGCTTTGCTGCGCAAAGATACAACTTATGCTGTTATTCTTTCTTTGATGAGGTGGGTGTTGGTGTTGATGAGGTTGATTATCCGGTCGTGGTACTCGGTGTTCTGATTGCAGACTCCTCTTGACTGAACGCGCTCTTACGGTGGTAGACGTTCCTGAAAAAACGGTACTGACCAGTCCCGGAAAGGCGAGTCTGTGATATGCCGACAACGAAGGAAATTTCCTCTGGAAATATGCCTGACAGTTAGTCAATCCCCTCAAATCTGTAAATGCTTTTTAGGGACAGTCACCTCTGATGATACAAGTGTTCAGTTTTCTGAACAGTAAACCGAATAAAACGGGCTTGTTTCAACCATTACCAAGCGAGAATTACATAGCCAGATGGTCTTATTTGAGAAATATTCTCATAAAATAGACTCTGCTTGAGATTTTATTGTTATCTTTGCAGTCGGAAGGCGTTTCATTAGAGCGCGTTCCTTAAAATTTCGGGGTCGTAGGGGCGGCGATTTTTGAGTGGATTTTGCGAGTCGAAGAAGGAACGATGCGGGCATCGTGACTGATGAGATCTCGCAAAATACGCCAAAAAGCGCCGAGGAAAGGTAACTTTTACACTCGAAGGCTCCCCGACTCCAATAAAGGAATTATTATATTTCTTTATCAAGCAGCTGTATAATGTGTAAATAAATCCAAATCAAAGCTATAAATCATAAACGGCTTTTTAACATACACATTGGCCCGGCTGTAAGAAGAAGTTACCTATGGTCTCGCATCCTTGGGCGTATTTTGCCCCTTGCTTTCAGTCGCATACCTCGGTATGCTCCTTACAGCAAGTGACAAAATCCACTCCAAGGCTGCGACCCCTACGGCCCCGAAATTTTAAGGAACGCGCTCTAAAGATCACATCAATGGCTATGATGCGAGGCCGCACTGACCCGGGTGCGCGTCGATCGAGGGACGAAACGGAATTTTTCGCTGATATTGTGGAAAGCAAGAGAGGCAATATCGTAGTTGCCTACGATATTGCCTCTGCTTATGTGTGGTAATCGGGGTGATGATTAACCGTTGACTTTCTTCATGTAAGAGATGAGGTCGAGCACCTTGTTGGAGTAACCGATCTCATTGTCATACCATGAGATAACCTTCACGAAGTTGTCGGTCAAATATACACCGGCAGTTGCGTCGAAGATAGAAGTGAGGGGGCAGCCGAGGAAGTCGGAGCTTACTACAGCGTCCTCAGTGTAGCCGAGCACACCCTTGAGCTCGCCTTCGGCAGCAGCCTTCATTGCAGCGCAGATAGCCTCCTTAGTGGCGGGCTTCTCGAGGTTGCAAGTCAGGTCGACTACAGATACGTCGAGAGTGGGGACACGCATCGAGATACCAGTGAGCTTACCGTTGAGCTCGGGGATAACTTTACCCACAGCCTTGGCAGCGCCGGTAGAAGAGGGGATGATATTGCCCGAAGCAGCACGGCCACCGCGCCAGTCCTTCATAGAGGGACCATCGACAGTCTTCTGAGTTGCAGTAGTGGAGTGAACGGTAGTCATCAGACCCTCCTTGATGCCGAAGTTCTCGTGGAGCACCTTGGCGATGGGGGCAAGACAGTTGGTGGTGCAGGAAGCGTTGGATACAATCTGAGTACCGGGAACGTAAGAAGTCTGGTTAACACCGACTACAAACATGGGGGTGTCGTCCTTCGAGGGAGCCGACATAACCACATACTTCGCACCGGCCTCGATGTGAGCTGCAGCCTTCTCCTTAGTGAGGAAGAGACCAGTAGACTCAACCACGTATTCGGCACCTACTTCGCCCCATGCGATCTCTTTCGGGTCGCGGCATGCAGTCACGCGGATAGCCTTGCCATTGACGATGAGAAGGCTCTTCTCCAGGTCATAGTCCACAGTGCCGTCGAAGCGACCGTGCATTGTGTCGTATTTCAGCATGTAGGCCATGTAGTCAACGGGAAGGAGGTCGTTGATGGCTACAACCTCGAGATCCTCTCTCTTTGTAGAGGCACGGAACACGAAACGTCCGATACGGCCGAAGCCGTTAATACCGATTTTAGTCATTGTTACTATTACTTAATTTGGGTTGTATTTAAGTTTTTTATTGGTTACGAAATTTTTGTTTGCTTTTGTTGTTATAAAAGCAGCCGGAGCCGTGAATTTGCTTCGTATCATTACCTGTAGCGGATGGGTTGCCATCCGGCGGGCACTGACGGGGCCTCGCTTTCCGACCGCAAAATTAGCAAAAAAATTTCTAATTTCGGCGGTATCAGCGGTCAAAGTTGCAGCCTTGCCTGAATTTCTCTCCCTTTGGGGCACTCTTTTTACATTTTCAGGTGTTTTTAAGAGTAGCTTTCGAGGGAGTCGGTATGATTCGCTTTGAGGGCGGCTCCATAGTAATAACCATATATAACCCCAACTTTATTGCAGATGAGCAAATTTTTAAGTGATTTTAAGGATTTCGCCCTCCGTGGCAATGTGATCGATATGGCCGTCGGTGTGATCGTGGGCGGTGCCTTCGGCAAGATTGTCACCTCGCTGGTGAACGATATTCTGATGCCTGTCATCTCTTTGGTGACGGGTGGCGAGGGATATAAGAATCTGAAGTATGTGATTACCGAGGGTAAGGCGGCTGCCGATGGTGTGGCGGCTGTTGAGGAAGTGGCCGTCAATTACGGTCTTTTCATCCAGAACATTGTGGATTTCTTCATCATCGCTTTCTCTATTTTCGTGGCTCTGCGTCTGGCCATGAAGCTGAAGAAGAAGGAGGAAGAGGCTCCCGCCGCTCCTCCTGCGCCCACCAAGGAGGAGGTGCTGCTCACTGAAATCCGCGATCTTCTCGCCCGTCAGGAGCAGAATGCTCCCCGCAAATAGTGCCGCCGCATGGAGAGGCGGCCAGTTTAGACGCCCGCTTTAACGCCCGCTTTAACGCCCGCTTTAACCATGTGGGAAGGGGGGCTTACCCTATGCGGCCGCAGCTCTCCGAATAGCGAATCCGGCACGGTCGGCGGAGATACAACGACCGGCAATTGCCGGCGCGATTCACGTTGCGCCGGTAATTGCCGGTCATGTAATTTTAAGAGCGCGCTCCTTAGAGCGCGCTCTTATGTGATACGGTATGTTTCGGAGAGAGTCCGTCACACGTTGAAGCGGAAGTGCATGATGTCGCCATCCTGCACCACATATTCCTTACCCTCCACGGCCATCTTTCCGGCCTCCTTGACGGCTGTCTCGGAGCCGAGGGTCACGAAGTCGTCATATTTGATTACTTCGGCGCGGATGAAACCCTTCTCGAAGTCGGTGTGGATGATTCCGGCGGCCTGCGGCGCCTTGGTGCCGCGCATGAAGGTCCAGGCGCGCACTTCGTCGGGGCCGGCGGTGAAGTAGGTCTGGAGGTCGAGCAGACGGTAGGCGGCGCGAATCAGACGGCTCACACCCGATTCCTGCAGACCGATCTCATTGAGAAATTCCTGACGCTCCTCCCATGTGTCGAGTTCGGCGATTTCGCTCTCTGTCTTGGCGGCCACCACCATCAGGTCGGAATCCTGCCCGGCGATTGCCTCGCGCACACGCTCCACATAGTCATTGCCCGTGGCTGCCGAGGCATCATCCACATTGCAGACATAGAGCACCGGCTTATTGGTGAGCAGGAAGAGCTCGCGAGCGAATTTCTCCTCATCCTTGCTCTCGAAGCTCACACTGCGGGCCGGGCGACCCTGCTCGAGAGCCTCCTTGTAAGCCTTCAGCACCTCCACCTGCATCTTGGCGGTCTTGTCGCCACCGGTCTTGGCTTGTTTTTCGGTCTTGGCCAGACGGTTGTCGATGGTCTCGAGGTCCTTGAGCTGGAGTTCGTAGTTGATGATCTCCATATCGCGCACGGGGTCGACGGTGGTGTCGACATGGGTGATATTGTCGTCGTCGAAGCAGCGGAGCACGTGGAGTATTGCATCCGTCTCGCGGATATTGGCCAGGAACTTATTGCCGAGTCCCTCACCCTTGGAGGCACCCTTCACGAGTCCGGCGATATCCACAATCTCCACCGTTGCGGGCACGGTGCTGCGGGGCTGGCACATCTCCACGAGGCGTGTCAGGCGGTCATCAGGCACGGTAATGACACCCACATTAGGTTCGATTGTGCAGAAAGGGAAATTGGCTGACTGGGCCTTCGCGTTGCTCAGGCAGTTGAATAGGGTGGATTTACCCACGTTGGGGAGTCCCACTATACCACATTTAAGTGACATTGTCGTTTGTTATCTTGTTTTTAAGCTCCTCCTCATTGGCGAAGTAAGTGTTCGAATTTAATTTATACAATATGCGAGCTTGTTTTTTAGACGATTCTGGTGCGGAGCAAAGGAGCATAGCGGGCTATGCGACTGAGCGACAAGCCAGAAGCGGCAAAAAAGAAGCCGCAGATTGTATAAAAGATTTCCTTTTATTTACTATCGTTTAAATTCGAACACTTACTTACCCCTTTGGAGAGGAGTGTCATAATTGTTTAATCATTCTTGCGGGCTGCGGGAGTCTCCTCCCAGCGGTAGAGGCGGTCGGAGAGGCGGATTTTCTCCGGCACAGGCATCGAGAAGAGGTCGCCTTTCGCGACACTCTCCACCGGTCCGGCATCAAGGCGCAGTTCCTCCACCTTGAAGATGAGAGCGCCGGTGGTAGGTCCGGTCACCACGACCTCATCGCCCACTTTCAGCTCACCGGCCTCCAGACGGAACTCCGCCACTCCGAGGCGCGGGAAATAGCGCGAAGCCTTGCCGATATAATGTTTCACACGTGTGGCCGACGAGCCATACTTGGCGCTCCATTCGCCGAGGCGTTGCCCCATGTAGTATCCATCCCAGAATCCGCGGTTGAAGATGCGTGCCAGCCGCTCGTCCCATCCGGCCACCTTCTCTTCAGAGTAGGAGCCGTGGCAGATAGCCTCGAGGGCCTCCGAATAGCACTTCACGGTCTCCAGCACATATTCCGGGCCGCGGGCGCGTCCCTCGATCTTGAATACCCTCACCCCCGCCTTTACCATGCGGTCGAGGAAATGAATGGTTTTGAGATCTTTGGGCGACATGATGTATTGATTCTCCACATCGAGCTGTGCGCCGGTCTCCTTGTCGGTCACGGTGTAGGATCGGCGGCATATCTGATTGCATGCGCCGCGGTTGGCCGAGGAGTTCATCTCATGCAGACTCATATAGCATTTGCCGCTCACAGCCATGCAGAGGGCACCGTGGCAGAACATCTCCAGGCGCACCTGCTCCCCCGACGGGCCGCAGATATTCTCCTTGCGGATGGCCTCGGAGATGGCCTCGACCTGCTCCATCGAGAGTTCGCGGGCCAGCACCATCACATCGGCATATCGGGCATAGAATCTCACAGCCTCGATATTGCTGATATTCACCTGGGTGGAGATATGCACCGGCTGTCCGACACTGTCGGCATATGATATGGCGGCGATGTCGGAAGCGATTATGGCCGATATGCCGGCCTCGCGGGCGGCGTCGATTATGGAGCGCATCCGCTCCATGTCGGCATCATAGATGATTGTATTGACGGTCAGATAGCTCTTCACCCCATGCTCATTGCAGGTGGCGGCGATCTCACGGAGGTCGTCGAGGGTGAAATTAGAGCTGGAGCGGGAGCGCATGTTGAGTCCCTCTATGCCGAAATAGATGGCATCGGCCCCTGCCGAGAGGGCAGCGGCGAGCGACTCGCGGCTCCCCACCGGGGCCATTATCTCGAAATCCTTACGTTGTAGTGTAGTCATGATTCATTTATCTGCGTGATTGCCATAGGTGGCAATCACGGAGTCGTCATTTTGAGGCGAGGTAGATGCATACTGCCCCGGGGAAGAGTGATTTCCAGGTGCAGTCACGCAGTCCGGCACTCTCCATTATTGCGGTCATGGCGCTGCGTTGCGGGGCGGCCTCGATGCTTTCGTGGAGATAGGAATAGGCCCTCGGGTCGCCGCTCATGAGGCGCCCGGCCACGGGTATGAATCCCCGCGTATATACCTTGTAGAGGAGCAGCGGTATGGCCGACACCGGTTGCGACAGCTCCACCACGCAGAGCACCCCCCCCGGTCGGAGCACACGCCTCATCTCGGCATATCCACGCTTCATATCCTCGAAATTGCGCACACCATAGGCCACCGTCACCATATCGAAGCTATCATCCGGGATCGGCATATCCATGCAGTCGCCCTGCAGGAAACTGATATTGCGTTCGTCGGGGAATTCCTGCAGTTTGCGCCGTGCGATCTCCAGCATCCCCCCCGAGAGGTCTATGCCGGTGATGGCGGCATGAGGATAGCGGCGCCGCATGGCGAATACGAGGTCGCCCGTGCCGGTGGCCACATCGAGCACATCTTCCGGCACTCTCCCCAGGCGGCGGCAGGCCAGCCGCAGGGCATGGTTGCGCCAGTGGGTGTGCATGCCCAGACTCATGCAGGCGTTCATGAAGTCATAGGCCGGGGCGATGGAGTCAAACATGCTCTCCACCTGTTTCCCCTTGGCCTCTCCGGGAGTGTATGGCATCACGCTCTCGGCTCCCTGACGCTGACGGTGGCCGGTCATGGAGCCGGCATCGTTATCAATCCCTTTTTCGGTCATTGGTGATGATGTTACTTTCCGCTATTCTCCTTGGGAGATGCGGCTGATGTGGTGAGATGTTTCACGTAGGAGCGGCGGCGCTTATGAAGCGTGGGGTTGAAGGCCTCCCACTGGTTCTGCACCTTGGAGTTCCCTTCCAGCTCAGGGTTCGACTCTGCCCATTTGAAACCCTTGCGGATATACTGCGGGATGAGGTCTACGAATAGCAGTGCGCTCACACCCTTGGCCTGATATTCCGGGCGCACGGCCACGAGCAGCAGGTCTACACGGTCGTTCTTACCCTTCAGCCCCTTCAGCAGGTGCCACCATCCCATCGGGAGGAAGCGTCCGCGCGATTTCTGGAGCGCCCGGCTCATAGAGGGCATCGAAATGCCCACACCCACGATCCGGTCGTCGGCATCGGTGATGATTGTCACCAGGTCCAGGTCGAGCAAGCCGAGGTAATCATCGATATATTTGTCGATTTGCCGGTCGGTGAGGCGCGAGAACTGGTAGAGGTCCTTGTAGGCGTCGTTGATCAGATGGAAGAGGGCTTTGCCATATTCCTCCTTGATTTTGCGGCGCGAGGTGAATTTCAACACTTTCAGACCGAATTTCTTCTTTACAATCTCGGCTATGCGCAGGTGCTTCTCGGGTATGCCGTCGGGGATTGCGATGAGGTATTCCACCCAGTCGGATTCCTTTACGTAGCCATGCTTCTCGAAGTGCTGCGGATAGTAGGGATAGTTATAGATTGTGGCCATGGTGGAGAGTTGGTCGAAACCCTCCACGAGGCAACCCTCCTTGTCGAGGTCGGTGAAGGAGAGGGGTCCAATCACCTTATCCATCCCCTTCTGTCGGGCCCAATCCTCCACCTTGGCGAGCAGGGCAGCCGAAACCTCCTCATCATCGATAAAGTCCACAAAACCGAATCGTGCGGCCTTCTGGCCCGAAGCTTCATTGACCTGATGATTGATGATTGCGGCGATTCGCCCCACGGGGCGACCGTCGCGATAGGCCATGAAATAGTCGGCCTCGCAGAAGTCGAAGGCCGGGTTTTTGGAGGGTGAGAGTGTATCGATATCGTCTACCACGAGCGGGGGCACGAAGTAGGGATTATCCTTATAGAGGTCGATATGGAAATGAGTGAATTTCTTGAGGTCACTCCGCGAGGTGGAGATTTGTCGTATTTCTATCATCATCCTGTAGAATTAATGGGCCGTCAGCCATCCTTGCAGGCTCCGGGGGGAGTCTGCAAGGGGTATTGGCTATAAGGTGCCCTATGAATTAGGCCGCGTTTTAGATCCGGTCTTGGTAGATTGGAATCTTACTTCAGGTCGAGCAGGAGCCACACCAGCAGCAGCATGATGGCTATCAGAGCCGCCAGCACGATGTAGAGGGTGGTGGATGATCGGCGCTGCATGTCGAGCTGCAGGTCCATGAAGTTGCGGTAGGGGTGGGAGCGGCTTGTGGCGCGGTCGGCTATGCGGCGCAGCCGCGGGAGCGACTCCGGGAGATTGTCGAGCACCTCGGCCAGCACACGCCCATAGCTCTCGATGTCGGCCTCGGTGTCCTGCTCGGAGAGGGAGTCGGTCTGGTCGTAGCCCACGTTGATGAGCTTGAGATTCTCGTTGTATTCGGTGAATATAATCGAGTCGGGGGTGATGGGATGGTGCACAATGTGATTCTCCTGAATATAGTCGAGCGCATCCAGGAGCTGGGTCTTGAGGCGATGCACGATTTTGGGTGTGAGCCGCTTCTCATCGATGAGCCGGCGCAGCGAATAGCCATACACGTCGTCGGTGATGATCGCCTTGCCGATACCGGGCACCTCTTCGAAGTCATTGACCATCACGATATTCGGATGCGCCAGATTATAGCGGGTGTCAAACTCCTTCTCGAGCATCTGCTGGTATTTGGGCTGAGATGCATACTGGCTCTTGAGGGCTTTGAGCATCACCCATTTGCCATGTTTACGCACAGTGTATACGTCGTAGAACTCCTCTTCCCATTCCGGGAGGAGCGTAAGTTCGCTCCATTTTCCCGTGGGGTCGTCGATCGGGATAAGCTTCTCCTCTTTGCTGAGATAGCCGGGATATTCGTTTTGACTCATAATGATTTAGTTTTTAATTCCGCCGGGCGGGGCCGAGGCCGGCCCGAGGAGGGAATGATGTCGGAATTGATTATTGGGCACTCACCCTGCTCCGCTCAGTCGATTATGTCGAAGCCGGTGTATTTGCGCAGGCACTCGGGCACGATGATACCCTGCGGGGTCTGGTTGTTCTCGAGCAGGGCGGCCATGATGCGCGGCAGAGCCAGCGCCGAACCGTTGAGGGTGTGGCAGAGATGTATCTTCTTGTCGCGGTCGCGGTAGCGGCATTTCAGGCGGTTGGCCTGGTAGGTCTCGAAGTTGGATACCGATGATACCTCGAGCCAGCGCTTCTGAGCCGCGCTCCACACCTCGAAGTCGAATGTGATGGCTGAGGTAAACGACATGTCGCCGCCGCACAGACGCAGTATATGCCAGGGGAGACCGAGAGCCTCGAGCAGGCTCTGCACATGGTCTTTCATCTCCTCGAGGGCAGCATAGGAATTCTCCGGCTTCTCGATGCGCACAATCTCCACCTTGTCAAACTGATGCAGGCGGTTCAGGCCGCGCACATCCTTACCATAGCTACCAGCCTCGCGGCGCCAGCAGGGTGAATAGGCGCAGTTGCGTTTGGGGAGTTCGGCCTCGGGGATGATCACGTCGCGGTACATGTTGGTCACCGGCACCTCGGCTGTGGGGATAAGGTAGAGGTCGTCTTCGGTCACATGGTACATCTGCCCCTCCTTGTCGGGCAACTGCCCGGTGCCATAACCCGATGCGGCATTCACCACGAAGGGGGGCTCCACCTCAGTGTAGCCGGCGGCCGAAGCTGAATCGAGGAAGAACTGTATCAGGGCGCGCTGCATGCGGGCACCCTTGCCGATGTAGAAGGGGAATCCGGCGCCGGTCACCTTCACACCGAGCTCAAAGTCGATGAGATTGTATTTCTTGGCCAGTTCCCAGTGCGGCAGGGCATCTTCGGGGAGGTCGGGCATAGGGCCGCCGGTCTTCTCCACCACATTATCGGCGGCTGTCAGGCCGTGGGGCACTGCGTCGCAGGGCATATTGGGCACTGTGAGCAGGAGTTCGGTCTGCTTCTGCTGGCATTCGGCCAGACGGTCCTGAAGCCCTTTGGCGGCACCCTTTAGGGCTGCCACTTCGGCTTTGGCCTTCTCAGCTTCATCGCGCTCACCATTCTTCATATGGATGGCAATCGAGGCGGCAAGCTGCTTGAGGCTGTTGGCGTCGGAATCGCACTTGGCCTGGAGCCTGCGGCGCTCGGCGTCGATTTCGAGTATCTCGGTGATTACCGGGCGTGCGTCGAAGCCCTTCACAGCGAGGCGCTCGATCACGAAATCCGGATTTTCCTTTATGACTTGAAGCGTAAGCATTTTCTTCTATTCTATACTTCCGGGGTCGGGATGGGGGCGGCTCAGTAGCAATGAGCAAAGATACTGAGGCGGCCGGATCATCCGGTGGCACCCGGCAGGGTTGGGATATTACATATTGTTGAGGATCTCTTTCACGGCGGCGTTGATGGCCTTACCCTCGGCGCGGCCGGCGAGGCGCTTGGAGGCCACACCCATCACCTTCCCCATCTGAGCAGGGCCGGTGGCGCCCACCTCGGCGATAATCGCACGCAGTTCGGCGTCAAGCTCCTCGGCCGAGAGCTGCTTGGGGAGATACTCCTCGATCACGGCGGCCTCGGCCAGCTCGTTGGCGGCGAGTTCGGGGCGACCGTTGGAGGTGTAGATTTCGGCACTCTCCTTACGCTGTTTCACCATCTTCACTATGATCTTGAGGGCTGTATCGTCGGAAAGTTCGCCATTGGCGCCTTTGGCGGTCTTGGCCTCCAGGAACTCTTTCTTGATGCCGCGGAGCGCCTCGAGACGCACTTTTTCGCGGGCTAACATGGCCTTGCGGATATCATCGCTGACCTGGTCAAAAAGATTTGTTGCCATTGAGGTATATGTTATTTTGTCGGATTATGCATTCTACTGATTTGGAAATCAGCTGATTAAGTGTAGGCTCCCGGCGGTGCGGACATAGTGCGGGCCATAAGGAGCACACATAAATCAGAATGCAAAAATAGCGTAAATTTGTGAGTAAGACAAATTTATCGTATATTTGAGGAAAATTTCTTTTCGAAAATCTAAATATCATGTTTAAAATCACACGCAAGCGAGAGCTTGCCCCCCGCATCACCGAGATGCGAGTGCATGCCCCCCGAGTGGCCGCATCGGCTCAGCCCGGCCAGTTCGTGATTGTCCGTGTGGATGAGGAGGGTGAGCGTATCCCTCTTACAATCTGCGACTATGACCGCGCCGAGGGGTGGGTCACGATTGTGACACAGAGTGTGGGAATTTCCTCTTCCAAAATCAATGCTCTCGAGGAGGGTGATGCCTTCCTCGACTTCGCCGGGCCCTTAGGTCGTCCCTCCGATCTGCTGGACCTCACCGATGAGGAACTGAAGGCCACCAAGGTGCTCTTCGTGGCCGGCGGTGTGGGCACGGCTCCGGTGTATCCGCAGGCCAAATGGCTCTGTGAGCATGGAGTGCGCCCTGATGTAATAATTGGAGCCCGCACCAAGGATCTCTTCACTTATGTGGAGGAGATGCAGCAGGTGGCCGATGTGTATCTGGCCACCGATGATGGCTCGGCCGGATTCCACGGCCTGGTCACAGCCCTTATCACCGACCTTATCGAGAATCGCGGCCATCGCTACGACCGCTGCGTGGTGATTGGCCCGATGATAATGATGAAATTCGCCTCGCAGACCACCCGCAAGTATGAGCTCCCCACGGTGGTGTCGCTCAATGCGCTTATGGTCGATGGCACCGGCATGTGTGGCGCCTGCCGCGTGAGTGTGGGTGGAGAGACCCGCTTCACATGCGTCGACGGCCCTGAATTCGATGCCCATCAGGTGGATTTTGATGAGGCGATGCGCCGCCAGAACATGTACCGTAATAATCCCAAAACCGATCCCGCCACTCACCGCTGCGAATGCGGAGTGCATTAAGATAAGATTCTGAAATACAATGGCAAAGAAAATGACACCGCGCACACCCGTGCGCGAACAGGATCCCCTCGAGCGGGCCACGAATTTCAAGGAAGTATGCCTGGGTTACAATGCCGAGGAGGCGCGCCTCGAGGCGGAGCGCTGTCTTAACTGCAAGGTGCCCCGCTGCCAGAGCCAATGCCCTGTGCATGTGGATATTCCCGGGTTTATCTCAGCTCTTGCCGCAGGCGACACTGCAGCGGCAGCCGATGTGATATCGCGCGACAGCAGTCTGCCGTCGGTATGCGGCCGTGTGTGTCCGCAGGAGAGCCAGTGTGAGGGCGCATGTGTGCTCGGAGTGAAATTTGAGCCGGTGGCTATCGGCAAACTTGAGCGCTACGTGGGCGACTGGGCCATTGCCCATGCCGAAGAGCGCCGTGTGGAATGCGCTCCGCGCAATGGTCGGCGTGTAGCGGTGGTGGGTTCGGGTCCGGCCGGACTGGCCTGTGCCTCCGACCTGGCTCGCCTCGGCTATGAGGTGAAAATCTTCGAGGCCCTCCACAAGGTGGGTGGTGTGCTCGTCTATGGTATTCCCGAGTTCCGCCTCCCGAAGGAGGATATAGTGGCCCGGGAGGTGGATAATGTGCGCCGTCTCGGTGTAGAGATAGAGACCGATGTGGTGATAGGCCGCACCATGACCATCGATGACCTTCTTGACCGCGAAGGCTTCGATGCCGTATTCGTAGGCTCCGGAGCTGGTCTGCCCCGCTTCATGGGTATTGAGGGTGAGAACCTCAACGGAGTATTCTCCGCCAATGAGTTCCTGACCCGCGCCAACCTCATGCACGCCTATCATCCCGAGAGCGACACACCGATCTTCGCCGGTCGCAAGGCCGTGATAGTAGGTGGCGGCAATGTGGCGATGGATGCCGTGCGCACCGCGCGCCGACTCGGTGCGGAGGCAGTGATTGTATACCGCCGTTCCGAGGCAGAGCTTCCGGCTCGTGTGGAAGAGGTGCACCATGCCAAAGAGGAGGGTATCATATTCCGTATGCTCACCAATCCGGTGCGTGTGCTCGGCGATGAGAATGGCTGGGTCACCGGACTGGAATGTGTAGAGATGGAACTTGGCGCACCCGACGAATCCGGTCGCCGCTCACCCGTAGTGAAAGAGGGTAGCAACTTCCGCATAGACTGCGACGTAGTGATCATGGCCCTCGGCACCAGCCCCAATCCTCTGATAAAGAGCACCACCGCCGGACTGGAGACCAACCGCCGCGGCTGCATCGTGGCCGATGAAGATGGCCGCACCAGCCGTCGCGGCGTATTCGCCGGCGGCGATGCCGTGACCGGCGCCGCCACCGTGATACTCGCCATGGGCGCCGGCCGCAAAGCCGCCCGCGCCATCCACGACTACCTCACCACCGACGGTGCAGAATAACAGATACTCCCACACTTAAGAGCGCTAAGAACAACCGTAGCGGGCGTGAGAATCACGCCCGCTACGAATCTTTTATTCACTCCACTCCTTGTGCGGGGACGGAAGAAGCTTGGAGTAGATGGAGCAACCCTCTTCATTCAGTGATTCAGGATTGACACTATCTGTGACCTGAATAAATCTCAGTACAGACCGCACGGGATGGCCTCTGCGCCTCTGCGCCTCTGCGTGGTTCCCCCGCGCGACCACGGATTATCCCACGCAAAGGCGCAAAGGCGCAAAGAGCTCCGCGCACGGCTTACGCGCCGGATGGCCTCTGCGCCTTTGCGCCTCTGCGTGGTCTCCCCGCGCGACCACGGATTATCCCACACTTAAATCACTTCGCGGATCACCGGAGTGTCGAGGTGGCGTGTCGTCGATGAGAAGTTGGCACCGATTTTGAAGATGCGTCGCGGATCGTTGAGATATGGGCGTGCGTAATCCTTCTCCTCAATCTGAGTCATCGCCATAGCTGAATCGCGGTCGAACTTCAGTTCTATGATATAGATATAGTCGGGAGTCTTGACAACGAGGTCGATACGCCCGTTGGAGGTGTGTACTTCGGCATCCACTTTCACTCCGATTAGTGTGAGGAGTATGTAGAGAGCGTTGTGGAAGTTGTTCTCGTTGTCCATTTTCAGGTCATATGGTATGCCGGAAAAGAATATGTCGATATTCTTCATCAATTCGGCGGGATGGCCGGACAGTAAGTCATTTAGGATATCGCGTATCACACCTTCGGTCGAGCCCCTCCTTACCCTGACGTAATAAGGAAGTAATATCTTGAAAAGGCCATCTGTGACCTCCCTGTTGGGCAGTCCCATTGTCAGCAAATCCATATCAGGATCATAATCCTTTATGGTGAGATAGCCGGTCTGATAGAGTAGTGCCAGCGGATCGGGGCTCTTAAGGTCGAGACCCACCAGTGCGGAGGGGTCGCATCGGGTATTAAGAATCTTTTTCAGATCATCATCGGTATTACGCAGAGTCTCGGCAATTATAGTCGGAATACCTGTCTGATTCCAGTAATATCCGATTCTGCACTTCTGCAGACAGTTTAAGACCGACCAAGGATTATATATGTCACTTCCGCCGGGTGCAAATCGATAGCCGTCATAGTTGCGCTTCAGCAAGTGGCATATCTCATCAAAGGATACCCCTCGGTTTTCTGCCAGATTTTTGATTCCGATATGGAAATAGTCAAGAAGTTCCTTCTCAGTTATGCCGCAGATATCGCCATAAGCATCATCGAAAGTGATGTCGTTGAGGTTGTTGAGGTCGGAGAATACGCTGAGTCTGCTGAACCGGCTCACACCCGTCATGAATACGAGCTTGATGTGCTCGGCCGAGCTCTTGAAGTTGTAATATAGAGAGGCCAGCTTTGTGCGGTAATGCTCGAAATTAGAGTCCTTGTTGAGGTTGCCCACGAGGGGTTTGTCATATTCATCTACGAGTATTACCACCTCTTGCCCCGTAGTCTCATGAGCTCTCTTTATAATTGTGGCGAAGCGTTGGGAATGTTCGGTGTCGGTAGGAATGATACAATACTTCTTCTCCCATTGCTGGAAAAGACGATTCAATATATCGTCAAGAAGTCCCGGATCGGCATATCGGTCGGTGTTGAGGTCGAGATTGAGCACCGGGTACTCCTTCCAATCCCAATCGATTGAGTCTACATAGAGCCCTTTGAACAGTTCGCGTCTTCCCTCGAAAAAATATCGCAGAGTGGATAAAAAAAGGCTCTTACCGAAACGCCGTGGACGTGCCAGGAAGAAATATCGGCTATCCTGCCGGATAATCTTCTCAATATAGGATGTCTTATCCACATAGATACTGTTTCCCTCACGGAGCATTTTGAAGTTCTGCTGTCCGATAGGATACCTTGGTTCCGAATCGAATGCTGACATACTGATTAGTATTTTTTAGGTTAAGAAACGCGCGCTAATATCCTCATCATGGTAGGGATGCACCATGGTGCATCCTTACAGCTCGATTGCAATCGCTTTATAGTTGCGCTTCCATATCCCCTTATTAAATTTTATACAAATATAGCTATTATTCAACTATATAACAAATCCATCTACAGAAAATGCCCTAAAGCATTATCTATCGCCTCCAAACAGCACTTCTTCAGCTCCCCGGAGCATCCGCCGGTATTATGGGTTGCTATCCCTGTTTACGGATGCACCGGGGTGAGGCCGCGACCGTACGTGCGGCCGCGACCGCCTCCAAATCATTCATCCCATCCGGATGCCGGGTGCCTGGATCTGGTCGCGGCAGGCCGCGACCGTACGTGCGGCCGCGACCGTGTGCCGTCGGTAAGTCGCTCCGCGACTTAGGCTGCGCTTGGGGACTCTTGTATGGGTCGGTTATATGGGGAATATCGGAGTAGGCGCAGGATTGATAGGGTAAAAAGAGTGAGGTCGGAAGGCCAAGCGGCCTCCCGACCTCGGGGGGATAGGATGGATTTGGGGAAAGTAGCCCATAGCAGAGTCGAACTGCTCTTTAGAGAATGAAAATCTCTCGTCCTAACCGATAGACGAATGGGCCGCCTGTCTGCCGGCCGAAGCGCATCGTAAGGTGCGCGCTCCGCGCCGATAGTGATGGGGTATTGGTGAGCGCAAGTCGTGGCTCTCCCGAAGATGGCGCGGATTAACCGAGCTTGTTGATGTGCTGCATCATGCCGCTGCAGAGGTTGGCGGCTTTATTCTTCGAGATGATGTTCTTGCGGCCCAGACGCTGAAGCAGTGCGCTTACCTTGTTGTAGGCAGCTGTCGCTTCGGCCTTGTCAGTGAGCTTGCGAACGTTGCGCACAGCGTTGCGAGCTGTCTTCGCCCAATAGCGGTTCTCGAGTTTTCTCTTCTCCGCCTGGCGAATTCTTTTTAAGGATGATTTATGATTTGCCATCTTAAAAAATCTCTTTCTTTTCTTGTGTTATAAATTGGTAGCCCATAGCAGAGTCGAACTGCTCTTTAGAGAATGAAAATCTCTCGTCCTAACCGATAGACGAATGGGCCACTT
>JAIDKG010000016.1:0-3571 GCA_029051525.1 Muribaculaceae bacterium | reverse complement strand
GTAGCCCATAGCAGAGTCGAACTGCTCTTTAGAGAATGAAAATCTCTCGTCCTAACCGATAGACGAATGGGCCACTTTTAGAGCAACTGCCCTATCACTCTTCATAGGCGGATATACATTATCCCCCTATGGGCGGGGCATTTTGCGACTGCAAAGTTAAGCAACTTTTTCAAAACTCGCAAGTTTTTCGCCATTTTCTTCAAAAAAAATCGTTAAATTTGTGTGCGGTTTCCCCTCTTTCCTCCTCTCTCAGCGTGATTAACACCGTTTTCTGACGCTTGGAGCGCATTTTAATCTCTCTCGGTGCCCCGCCGCATGGGCCTCGGGTCATGAATAATTTCATGGGTTGTAGGCGGCGTAATCCCCCGCTTCCCATATATAACTACGATTTATGATGATACCCGTCGATTGTATCAACACAGGCGAGCAAATCCACGTGGAGGGTGGACTTCAGCTCATGCAACTGGCCGTGCGCATGGCCGACCGCCTGCCGTTCACCCCGATTTGCGCCCATGTCAACAACAAGACCGAAAATCTCTCCTACAGTATCTACGCCCCGAAGCAGGTGGAATTTCTCGATGCCTCCTCGCCGGCGGGTCATCGCACATATGTGCGCTCTCTCTGCATGCTCCTCTACCGGGCCGTATATGAGGTATTGCCCTCCACGCGCCTGCGCATAGAGCACTCCATCTCGGGGGGATACCTCTGCCATCTATCCGACCGCGACGGCGGCGCGGTGACCCCTACTCCCGAGATTCTGGCTCGTTTGCTGGAGGTGATGCATCGGCTGGTGGAGAGGAATCTCCCGTTTGAGTTCCGCGAGGCTCCCACCTCCGAGGTAATCGAAATCTTCCGCCGTCAGGGCCTCGACTCCAAGGTGATGCTCCTCGAGACCAATCCCGAACTCTATACCACCTACTATACCCTCGACGGTGTGGCCGACAATTACTACTCCGCCCTCGCCCCGACCACCGGATTCATCCGCACCTTCGACCTGATACCCTATCATGAGGGATTTCTGCTCATCGGTCCCGATTCGGCCAATCCCGATGTGCCGCGCCAGCCGGTGACGCAGGAGAAGATGTATGAAGCCTATAAGAATCATCTCCTCTTCAACCGCACCATCAAGGTGAGCGATGTGGGTCAGCTCAACCGCGCCATCCAGGCGCGCCACACCTCCGAACTGATCAATGTGGCCGAGGCCATGCATGAATCCTATCTGAGCAATATAGCCGCCAATATCGCCGAGCGCAATCGCGACGGCGGCGCCCGCGTGGTGCTTCTTGCGGGTCCGTCGTCTTCAGGCAAGACCACCACCACCAAGCGCTTGGCCATCCAGCTGATGACGAAGCTCAGGACCCCGAAGATGATCTCGCTCGATGATTATTTCGTGGATCGTGAGGCTACCCCACTCGATGAGAGCGGCGACTACGACTATGAGTCGCTCTACGCCCTCGACCTCGAGCGCCTCAACTCCGACCTGCGCACCCTTCTGGATGGAGGGTGCATCAACCTCCCCACCTATAGCTTCGAGCTGGGGCGCCGCATAGAGCGCGACCGACCGCTGCAGCTCGACCCCGACGATGTGCTCCTCATCGAGGGGATCCACGGTCTGAACCCGGAGCTGACACGTTCGCTCCCCTCCGACGATGTCTTCAAGGTCTACGTATCCGCCCTGACCTCACTGAGCATCGACGACCATAACTGGATTTCCACCACCGACAATCGTCTGCTGCGCCGCATGGTGCGCGACCACAAATACCGCCATACCTGTGCGCTGGAGACTCTGCGCCGCTGGCCGAGCGTGCGCCGTGGCGAAGAGAAATGGATCTTCCCCTTCCAGGAGAATGCCGATGCCACCTTCAATTCGTCGCTCATCTTCGAGATCGGTGTGATGAAGGCCTACGCCGAACCGCTCCTGCGGCAGGTGCCCCATAATCATCCTCTCTACTCCGAGGCCTATCGGCTGCTGAAGCTGTTGAGCTACTTCGAGCCGATTCCGGCCGACCAGATACCTCCCACATCGCTGCTGAGGGAATTCCTGGGCGGTTCGTCGTTCCATTATTGACGACAGCCACCTCCATTTACCATCTATTCCTCACTCCTCCTCTCTCTCCTTCCCCCCCCCCGAAAAAGAAAGAGGATATTAGCTGACAATGAAAGAGATAACCGACGAAAATATCGATCTCCTCGAAAACCTGGTCGACAATCACGATGAGGATGCCGCGCGCCGCGAGATACGCGACCTCCACCCGGCCGACATAGCCGAACTCCTCGACCATCTCAATCTAAAGGATGCCGAATGGGTATTCAACCTCCTCGACGACAATGAGAAACAGGCCGAAGTGCTCATGGAGCTCGATGAGGAGGACCGCAAGAAACTCCTCTCCGGAATGGACCCCGAGCAGATCGGCCATTTCATCGACCTGCTCGACACCGACGATGCCGTTGACCTCATCCAGGACCTCGACAAGGAGGACCGCGACGAGGTGATACAGCATATCGACGATATGGAGCAGGCGGGCGATATCGTGGACCTCCTGCAATATGACGAAGACACCGCCGGCGGTCTGATGGGCACCGAGATGATCGAGGTCAACGAGAATATGTCGATGCCGGAGTGCATACGCGAGATGCGCCGTCAGGCCGAGGACCTTGATGATATCTACTACGTCTATGTGGTCGACGACGACCAGCGCCTCAAGGGTGTGCTGCCGCTCAAGAAGATGGTCACCCATCCCTCGGTGAGCAAGATAAAGCATGTCATGGAGAGCGACCCGGTGTCGGTGCGCACCGACACTCCAATCGAGGATGTGGCCATCGACTTCGAGAAATATGACCTTGTGGCAATGCCCGTCGTGGACAGTATCGGGCGCCTTGTGGGTCAGATCACGGTCGACGACGTGATGGATGAGGTGCGCGAGCAGTCGGAACGCGACTATCAGTTGGCCTCCGGTATCTCGAGCGATATCGATGCCGCCGACTCTGTATTCGCCCAGACCAAAGCCCGCCTCCCCTGGCTCCTTATCGGCATAATCGGAGGTATAGTCAACTCTGTAATCCTCACCGGTTTCGAGGCCCAGATAGCCGCCGTGACCGTGCTGGCCATCTTCATCCCGCTCATCGGCGGCACCGGCGGCAACGTGGGTGTGCAGGCTTCGGCCATCGTGGTGCAGGGTCTGGCCAACGGCAAACTCGAACTCCGCAATGCCGGCCGCCAGATAGGGCGCGAGGTGATAGTGGCACTGATGAATGCCGTGGTGATTTCGGCCACGGTGCTGGCCTATGTGCTTATCACTCAGGCTAAGGCATATGCCGTGGCATTCGCCGTGGCGGCCTCGCTCTTCTGTGTGGTGATATTCGCCACTGTCTTCGGCACCCTTGTGCCCCTCACCCTGGAGCGCCTGAAGATAAATCCGGCCCTCGCCACAGGTCCCTTCATCCAGATCACCAACGATGTGGTGGGCCTACTGATCTACGTGGCCATGAGCACATGGATGCTCTCCATGATACCCCTCAACTGATAGATTATCAGATAGATTATCCCCCCCGAAACAGAGATATACTCTCC
>JAIDKG010000015.1 GCA_029051525.1 Muribaculaceae bacterium | reverse complement strand
GAGTGGGGGGAGAAGTAGCCTTTGGCGCCGTAGATGTTGCCGGGGCAGTCGGAGGTGAAGGTGAAGAAGAGGTTGTTGGAGAGGGAGACGTTGGCATCGTAGACCTGCCAGAAGTTGAATACCTCCTGGTCAATGCGGCAGAGCTGCACCATCACGGTCTCACCGGGGTGGAAATAGTGGGTGAAGCTATTCTCTTCATCACTGTTGAACAGGGCATGTATGCCACGGGATATTTCCCGACCCTGCTCCGGGTCATAATCGGCTGCGGTGAGATTACCCATGAAGGCGGGGTATAGGCGCGAGTCGGTATTCATGCCGCGCACATAGAATTTATAACAGCCGTCGGGCTGCAGATTATCCACAAATGCCCTGACGCGATAGAGAGTGTCAATCCCTTCTATCGGTTCGGCCTTCAGTCGCAGAGTCATCTTCTCGCGCATCGGCATAGTGACTTCGGCCGATGCCGAGTGGGTGTCGGTCTCCACGAGCAGTCGGTAGGTGTGTCCCCCTTTGCCACGGAGTCGGGCGGATGTGTAGATCAATGAAGGTATATAGCTGTCGTTTATTCTGGCTGTGAGCATATACTGCTGCTCATTGTCGAAGATACTCACACGGCACCATCGCTCCACGACCGTGGAGAAATCAGTAATATCGGCATCAAGAGGAATGGCATGTGTGACCATCACCACCGGAGTCTCATTCTCTGCAATCCAGCCCTCCACCACGAGAGGCATTTCATCGGCATCGATCGATGGAGTGTCGGTGTCGTCGCATCCGACAGGAAGCAGCACTAAAGCGCTGATGGCTAATGTAGTCAGCTTTCTCAGGAGGGGATATGCGGTGATGGTGCGGTTCATTTCGGCAGGAGTATAAAAGAGGAGTATAAAAAAGGGTGTCAGAAACGGAAAGTATAGGTGAAAGAGGGGATTACGACCTTCATGACTGATTCATTCTGAATGATACCCTCCGAGAGTGAATATGATGTATAGCGGAAGATTATATTTCTCGAAGCGAGGGCGTTAAAGATGGAGATATTGAAGGTATGGCGGAATCCATTACGAGAAGTCAGGGTATAGGAGGCCGACAGGTCGAGCCGCCGATAGGCCGGCAGGCGCGAAGAATTGTGAGGATAATATTCGCATATAAGGTTCTCACCGATCATATATCCATATTTCGCCTGAGTGTAGGGCAGTCCGGTGGCATAGGTGAATGTGCCCGAGATGGTGAGCGGAGTCAATGGTTGCCACATGAGTGTGGCCGACAGGTCGTGCATCCGGTCATGTGCGGCGGGGAAATAATGATTGCCGTATCGGTCGAATTTCAGCCGGGATTTGCCGAGAGTATATCCGATTGTGCCGCGCACCGCTCCGATGCTCCGGCTCAGCATGGCCGAAAGTCCGCAGGCATATCCCCGGCCGTCGAGCAGGTCGGAGAGAGGGGAATATCCCGCCGAAGCGAGATTGAGCAACGAGCCTGCATATTCGCCCGCATGGCGGAGCATCTGCCAATATCCCTCCAGCGAATAGTCGAGTGCGCCGAAGGGGATAGTGCCCCGGCATCCGAATGAGAAGGAATGGGTATCTTCGGCAGGAGTGGCGGCATCGGCGAGAGTAAAGAAATTGACCGGCATACCGGTGGTGGACTCCTCCACCAGACGGTCGAACTTCACATATCGTCCGTATGAGAGAAAGAGAGTGGCGGCGCGTGAGAGCCGGAGGTCGGCGCTGGTGCGGGGCTGCGGTACGATTCGGTGATAGCCCGGTGTGTGATAACCCGCCAGACGCACCCCCGCCGCCAGATGAAGCCTGCCGAAAAAAGAGTGTTGCCATTCCGCCGCCAGATTCCATTCCCATCCGGTCATGGCCGGATCCGGGACCCGATCGGTTGGCGAGACAGCCACGTTGCGCTGTCCCGAGGTGTGGAGCCGGGAGATATCGGCACCGAAAGAGAATGCGCCCGCCCGCCATCCGGCATCGGCTCGCAGATGCGAGAAGAGGGTGGGGAGGTTGAGTGTCGCGCCCCCCTCTGAAGCGTGAAAAAATTGGAGAAACGGCTTGCCGCCAGACCTACCGACAGAGAATCATGACTCCACCTCACGCCACCTGCGATATTACCCCATCCGAAATCACCATCCTTGTCGCCATTGCCAGAGATGAGGACCTTCATCGCATCCCGGCTGTAGAAGAAAGAGATTTTGAGCAAGTCATGTGCCGACAGTCGGGCATCGGCCACGGCATTGATGTCGGTGAATGCGTATCGGAGATAAGAGTTGCCGAAACGGAGTATATCGGGGAAGAGAAGATTCAGATAGGATTGGCGTGCTCCGACTCTCAGCGAGAGCCGGTCTCTGATGACAGGGATTGCAAGTGCTGCATGTGATTCGAGTATCCCTGCCGACACGGCACCATGCAGAGCATCGGCCGGAGCATCGGCGGTATATGCCGACAGCAGCGGGCCACCGGTGGATGGTGTGAGAGCACCTGCACCCGAGGTCACGAACCGATAGCCCGTATATACCTCCGGATTGAAAGTGCTGTAAAGCCCCAGCATATGGAGCGGATTTATCAGGCGCACCCCGTCAGATTCATAACGGGTATAGGCCGGAGGGAGTCCATGCACCGACAGGGCGGCCTGCAGGTCATTGGGAGTGGCCACCGCCGGGAGGGTCTTCAGCAGAGCGACGGCATCATTGCTTCCCAACAGGGATGGATGGTCGGTCATATAGCGGGCATCGATATTGATGGCGCCGCTCTCGGCCGAAGGGTCGGTGAGGCGCCGCGGAGCTTGTGAGACAATCACCAGTTCGTCGAGTTGCCGCCAGCTTTCCGACACGGAATCCGGTTCGGTCACGCATATGGAATGAATCGGTTGGATAGCCATAAAAGCCATCCAACCGATGATAGATCTGAGAATTGCAGGAGTCTTAGTGAGCTTCATTAGAGCGTGTTCTAAGGAACGCGCTCTTAGCGTGTTCCACCGTTGGGAGTCATCGGGTCGTCCCAGAATACGATTGTATTGAACACATCCACGATATCCTCACAGTCATCGATGAGTTTCGTGAAAGAAGCCTCGTCAAAGAAGTCCTCGAAATCATATCCCGTCATATCCGGGAACATCAGCAGCGGATGAATCTCATATTCCATATAGCGGAATACGGTGGGATGCAGCACATCGGAATCCTTCACCTCCACCCGGTCAGCCTGAGAGGTCTCATCGTTCCACACATCATAATAATAGGGCGACTCTGCAGAATCACGTCTTACCCAAAGGAGGGCACCGTCAAGGTCGGCATATCCCGAGAGATAGTTGCCATCGGCATCCATATCATACCATGTCTCATTGTCCCAGTGATTCTCCACAATCTCCGAAGAGAGGAAACCCTGCAGCTTGGGCTCACGGTCATAGAAGAACTGGGCATCAAGATAATTGTTGAGATAGCTCAACTGCTCCTCGCAACGTTCCAGCGGGTCGCTGTCGAGGATATAGACCATCGACTTGTCGTCGGTTATCGACATGTAGGAGATGCGGTTGTAATACTCCGACTCATCATCCTCCTCCATGATTTCGCACAGACGGCTGAAATCGAACATATTGCCTCTCACCTGCAGCTTGCCCAACATGTCGACTTCCGTGCGGGCGCGATAGAGGTGAGCTGCAAGGGCCGTGGGATCATCACCCATGCAATTGCCAGCCTCATCATGATAGTGGGTGGCTTCGGTGATGTCGTCGATCATGGAGTCGGCATCGAGCAGGCGGTTGCCATTGATGATGGTATTCGCTGTCAGCACCTTCGCTCCATCCACAAAGAGAGCCACATTGTCGGTGATCACCTTATTGTCGATGTGCATATTGTCGGTGAGGCGGTAGGCAGCGGCGTTGAACTCGGAATCGATGCTGATGAGTTCCTCCTTCTGCATCCGGAATTTCTGAGTATATGTGGCGAATTTCTTGTTGTTCTCGAAGAAGGTGATTTCGATAGAACGGGGCCAGCATACGGTGCCGTCGGAAGTTTCCCACGACTCCTCCTCGGCACTTGCCGTCAGGCGCATACGGTATTCATATTCCGGGAAAGCCTTGTGAGAGAATTGGATCTCCAGATAATCGGCCGGAGCGCTCTTTTCCCATTCCTCCTTGTCATGGTTGGCTTTATAGACACCGAAATAATCGGAAAGTCTCACTATGTCGGTGGCTCGGGAGCGCATTGCGCGGATGGCGGCCGGATCAGCCTTTGCGGCGCGTGCGGCAGAGCGGGAGAATTCGGTGAAATCCTTAAAAAGGTCCTGAATCTCCTCCGATACGTCATAGTCGGCCGGAGCCTGACAACCGTTGTGATATGTGAAGAGTGCATCGCCGAAGCGGATACCCTCAGCCACCGACTTGAGGTCAGCGAGATTCATAAACTCCCGGCCGATTTCCACCAGTCGCTCCTTCTGTTCCGACGGAGTGAGGGCATCCATCGTCGGGGCATTGAACGAGATATGGTCAATCTCATCGAGATTGATGATATCGTTATATCCGGAGATGCGGAGGGTGTGGCCCCCATCCGAGAAATGGAGGTCGCCGGCCACGCCGAAATTATACTTGCTGTAATAGTCCCCCTTTTTCACATAGAGGGCCTGCTGATATGCCATCGCATTGCCACAGAGGGCTGCGAGGGTGAGAGACAGTAAAATCTTTTTCATATATGTAAGATAGGAGGGTTAATTGAGAGCCACCTTGGCCGAGTGGTCGCCGAGAGTGATAACATAGATACCTGCCGGGAGAGCGGAGAGACCGATTTCCTGACCGGCCTGCACGCCTTCGATGGCTGCAAGGCATTGGCCGGCAGTAGAGTAGATGGCGAAATTGCCCGAAACGAGTGCCGTCAGAGTGCGTGCAGCGATGCTGAATGATTCAGAAGAGTTGCCTGACTCAGTGATTTCATCGACTCCCGAGCTTTGACTCACAAAGCATGTCTCAAGGTCGGCGCGGTTGAAGGAGTTTACTACTTTCTGGTTCTTGTCGAGAGCGTTCATTACATTGCCTTCGAATGTGAGGCGGTCGACAGTGTCAAGATCCAGAATCTCCCAGCCGTTGGTAGTGACAACGTGGAGATAATTTGTCTCGGCCGAAGCTGATGTGGCGAATGCCATAGCAGACGCAGCCAAGAAAAGATGTCGGATTTTCATATGATTGATATTATGAAGTGATAGATATTGTCGTGGAATATAAGGATTTGAATCTTCCTCCGGTGTGGTGGGGAGGTGGATGCAAGTCGGTGGATGTGGGGAGAGGAGAGTGTGGATGGCTCCGGCATCGGTATCGGAAGAGAGATTCCGATGTCGGAGCCATTTATAGCGGTCGGGTTACTTATCGGCAGGTATCAGGAAATGGTCGCCGGTCTCCTTCACGATTCTCTCATAATAGGCCTTGTCGTAGCCCGGGAAGTCGGGGTAGAGCGGCAGGCCGTATTCATTGTTGAGGAATTTGCCGTTGTCGTCGGTTTTCTTCATGTTGCCGTCCATGTATCTCACCAGCAGGAACTGTGCCAGATCGCGGTAGGCATCGGTGGCCTGACGGGCCAGCTTGGCTCCTTCGGCATTGACATTGGCTGTGAGAGCCTCCATGTTGCCGGCCTCGGCAAGAGCCTTAAGCTCCGCCTCACGTGCCGGGCGCGACGCGATAAACTCCTTCTCCAGAGCCGACTGCACTTTTCGGATGTCGGGAATCATCAGGTCGTAGCGGTGATATGCCTGGTTGGCCACCCAGTTGTTCATCCAGAAATTGGACTTCATGTCGAAGGTGTTGATGTCGCCGTGCTGCAGCTCCACCGGAATCTCCGTCATAGAGCAATAGAAAGGCATATAGACGGTGGTATTGGTGTCGTCGGTGCCGAACCAAAGCACACCACCCACTGCATCGGGCAACCAGTTGCGGCTCTGGCTCACGAAGCTCCAGCCGGTCTGCTGGGTGGCGATGGCGCGTTCGTGGGTATATTCCTTCCCATCAACCTCAAACGACATCGGGCGCCAGCGGTAGGGCACATGGTTAGGCCCCGCACCCACATCACCCGTCATATCATAGGGTGTGCCCTGGAAGAGGTCGCGCATAGCATCCTGCATACCTGCGAGGTCCACCTTCTTCTCCGGGATGAAATAGAGGGGCATCGGTTCGTTGGAATCAGCATTGACCCATGCGAAATACTGTTCCGCCTCCGGAGTATAGCGGCGGAAATAGGTCCACACTCGTCCGTCGCAACCACGGCGTGTGTCGGCTGAATGACTGCTGAAGGCATCGGCAAAAGAGAAATCCTCATCCTTGCCGGTGAAATAACCGCGTTTGCGGGCGAAGGAAATCATGTCCTTGGCATATTTCACATTCTCCTTATCCTTGAGGTTGACCTTGCGGATGCGCGGCTCGTTGGCATGGCCCGAGATTGCATCGTCGGGGATACGCACGGCAATCCACACAGCCCCTTTCTCGGCCCCCTTGCCTATCATTTCCATCACCCACACTTCCTCCTTGTCGGCGATCGAGAACGACTCGCCGCTTGAAGCGTAGCCATACTTGCTGACCAGATCGGTCATCACATCGATAGCCTCACGCGCGGTGCGCGAGCGCTCGAGTGCAATCTGCATCAGCGAACCGTAGTCGATCACGGCTGTGCCGGTGGTGTCGGTCAATTCATTGTGGCCACCCCAGGTAGACTCGGCGATACAGACCTGATGCTCATTCATATTGCCCACCACATTATAAGTGTGGGCCGGCTGCGGAATCTCGCCGAGGGGTTTATTGGTGTCCCATTCCACCACTTTACGCATTGCTCCCTTCGGGTGGTCGGCTGCCGGAGTATGTGTGAGCATACCATAAAGATTGTGGGAATCAGCGGCATAGGTTACCATGACCGAACCGTCGGCCGAAGCTTTTTTTCCGGCGATAAGGTTAGTGCAAGCCTCCGCGCCGGTCGGTGCGAGGATAGCGGCGGCAATAAGGAATGCCGGGAGTGAGGGATGTAGCTTCATAAATCGTTTCTAATGGTTAGTATATCGGAGTGGCGACTCTTCAAACATCGTCACTCTTTCCAAGCCATAAAGTTATGCAAAAAAATGCGGAGTTGCAAATGCAAAGAGTCAAAGCCCTGCAAATTATCTCCAAAATTCAGTTTTTTCGGCCATTCTCCGCCCTTCATCTAAACGGCATAGAAAGCGGTTAAGAGGCCGTGCAGTCGCTCCGCGACTGGCATCCGCGCCCCTACGTACTCGCCCGTGCAGTCGCGGAGCGACTGCACTATACTAACGATTCCCACAATTGTGACGGATTACTCTCCCTTTACTCGAATTCGGGATGAGTCCAGTCGAGGGTGAGACCATTTTCGATGAGCCATCTGGATATTGACATGTGTTTGAGGTCTAAGATCTCGCAGATGGCAGGCAGTTTTTTGAAAAGCTTACCATCGTTGCTAAGTTTGGTCTCTTCGGTGATAATGACCGGATCCAGTTTTCTGTGATTCAAGGCATAAAGTAGCATTTTGGCATCTCCGGTCATCATATATTGAGCCTTGTGTAAAGAATAGGTTTCCGAATTTAATTTCTTCCTCTGCAGAGGCACACAGAAGTTATTATCCATCTGATTACTGAATTTTTTTGGGGCCGGGGGAGTCAGGTCGGAATCGTTAATTCTCAATTCAGTGTCGTTCAGAAACTCCATCAATGTTAAAGCTATTCCTTTTTGCGTTCGAGAAGCTTCGAGATGAATTGTGTTTAATAAAATCAGTTCACCGGATCGAAATTTTGATTCTATAAAGCGCAACAGTTTAGCTTCATCCTTTATAGGTAAGTAATAGCGTGCAATCGCCACTAATGAGCTGGTGTCGATGATGCCGATCATAGGAACTTCTCGATTTGTGAAGGTGATATTTTCAATTGCTCGCAGAATGATGCTTCCGATACAAGCCCATTGTAGAATGCGTATTGCATCGTTTCCAGATACAGGGGGGATACAATGGGCTTGGGGTTACGGGCGTGAGATGATTTGAGCTGGAGTTTCTCTTTTTTCGCTTTTAGTTTTTCGGCTTGCTCTTCTTCTAATTCACGTATTATGCCTTTGTGACGGCGTAGCGGCACTATTTTGTTGTAGGCCAAACGTGTGTACCATGCCATTCTGCTGATATGTGTGGATTTCGACAATTCGTCGATGGCGATATTCACATCTTCTGAATAGTAGGTGAATTTATCTAATTGGTTTACGGCCTCTCCTGCAATAAGATAGAATGCAAAGTCACTGCACCAGCGTTCCACCTTGTTGTAGATACGACTTTTTTCTACCTTCGACATGTCAAGGGCATCCACATCTTCGACACCCAATAGATAGTGCCCAATCTCGTGAGCAAGGGTGAATATCTCTCGTTTATAGGAGGACTGTCGCTTTAATACTATTACGTTGGGGTCGATGTAAAAGCCGTCGATGGTGGCTTTTTCGCGTTTATTCCATGTTTCAACAAACTCGAAAACATACACATTAATATCTGCCAGCTTTGCAATCAGGGCTTTAAGAAACTCTCGGTGGTCTTTAATATGCTTTTGAGGCATTAGTGTGTTTCTCACCTGATCTGCTACTTTCTTAGGATCCTGCTCTATTGAGAAGGAGCTATGTAGCTGGTATTGACAGGTGAGAGTATCGGTCAATGTGCGGTACCCGTCCAACAAGCATTTCAGAGACTCAAAGGAATCCACCAGGCGCTTGTCTTCCATCGAAAGGATGGTCTGGAAACTGGACTTTCTAAAGAATACTTTAGTATTATGATTCCCATCGACAGGTGTGAAATCCAGATAAAATGATAAGCCCTTATGGAATATCTCATCAATCTTTTTCAATAGTGACAGTTTGATTTCATCACTATAAATATCCGACAGAGAGAGGGCTTTCTTTCTATCTTGATTGAGGATGGCCAACAGATCATTTTTGCTCATGCTAAAAAGCGCAAGCAGATAATCCAATCTTTCTTTATTGAATTGAGTAGTGGTCATTCTCTTGGTTTTGTGGAGGCAAATTTACAAAATTTATATGAAAAATGCAAGATGGGACTCTTTGGTATGGGTTCTAAGCACATGTATTGAGTCTTACCGTGCACTGCCGGGCTGACGCCCGGACAGTAACTTTATATGCCGTGCAGTCGCGGAGCGACTGCACGGCGCTTGGGGAGTCGGTATGCTGGTGGGTCGGAGACCCACCAGGACTGAAAGTCATTTCTTCCGATTGCGAGCCAACATTTTCATAACGGTATCATAAGCAGCTTTTATCTGTGCCTTACGCTCCGGCGTTTCCGGACGAGGGGTGTTCATCAGTTCAACGAACCGACGAGCATCCTCGCCACTGAGAACCGGGGTATCCTGAATCGGTCGAGCCATAATATTATCTCCTTTCTTGTTATTCAAATACAAAAGTACAACAAATTTCTCATATAATCAGCTTAATAGGTGGATAAAAAAGCTGATTGTCGTAACCTCGGTTAATTCTCGGGACGGCTATCACCTGATAAGTTCTGGTGGGTCTCCGACCCACCAGCATACCAACTCCCCAAGCGCAGCCTAAGTCGCGGAGCGACTGCACGGCCTCTTAACCGGGTACTGCTCGGGCGACGCCCGAGTAGTGCCCGGAGAGTGCTATCCCCACCGGCACCAGTCGCGGAGCGACTGCACTTTCAGCCCTCAGTCGCCCCGCCATGACACTACATATAGTGCAGTCGCGGAGCGACTGCACTATATGTAGTGTCATGGTTGGAGCGAAGAGCGCAGAGCTCAGTGACTCTCTATGACTGGATGGATAGTGCAGTCGCTCCGCAACTGTTAGTCAGCGAATTGTGCGTATAGATCCCCTCGCCTCCGCGACTGGGACAGTTATCGAATAGGTGGTTTATTCGTGGGTCGGAGACCCACGAAGACTGGAATAAGTAATAAGATGGGTGCGGCTATTGTCGGGGGTGGGGGAGAGAGCCGGCAAGGGGCTACGTATGGTGCAGGCCCCTTGCCGGATATTTTAAGGAACGCGCTCTTATGGTCAGAGAGCCATGTGGTAGATTTCACGGCAATCCTCCATCGAGAGGGGGACATAATTGCCGAGCACCTTACCCATATTGCGTTCGAGCGACTTGACCATTGCATCGATATCGGGTTCGGTTCCTACAAGCTCACGCATAGAGGTGGTGAGTCCGAGATCGTGATAGAAATCCTCCAGACGGCTGATGCCCTCCGAGATAATCTCCTCAGTGTCATGACCTGTCGGATCGACCGCCATCACATTGATGGCGAACTTCCAGAGTTTGTCGGGATTCCGCTTGGCGCAGAATTTCATCCATGCAGGCACGATTACTGCCAGTCCCGCACCGTGGGGCACATCATAGATGGCCGAAATCTCATGTTCCAGACGATGCGACGCCCAGTCCTCGGTCTTACCTACACCGCAGATTCCGTTGTGGGCCAGAGTGCCTGCCCACATCACGTCGGCGCGGGCGTCGTAGTTGTCGGGTTGATAACGGAGTGTCATAGCCTGATCCATCACATCGCGCATGATAGCCTCCGAATAGCCATCCACCAGTTCGGTGGCCGGAGTATTCGAGAAATACCGCTCATAGATATGGCAGAGCATATCCACGATGCCATAGGCAGTCTGTTCGGCCGGGAGGGTCATTGTGAGTTCCGGATTCATCACCGCAAACTTCGGACGCAGCAGCATCGGGTATCTCACCGAAATCTTCTGCAGAGTCTTCTCATTAGTGATCACCGAATTGCCGCTGCCTTCGCTTCCGGCAGCAGGGATAGTCAGCACCACTCCCACCGGCATGGCAGTCTGCGGCATAGCCTCGCCGTTGTAGAACTTCCAGAAATCCACATCGGTAGGTGCGCCGAGAGCTATAGCCTTGGCAGTGTCGATTACCGAACCGCCACCCACGGCCAGCAGGAAATCCACATTCTCCCGGCGAGCCACCTCGATACCCTCATAGACCTTATCGGCAGTCGGGTTCGGGCGGATGCCGCCGAAATCCACATAGTCGATTCCTTGCTCCTTGAGAGAGGTTCGGATGCGTGGCAGAAGTCCCGAACGTTCAGCCGAGCCACCGCCAAAGAGGAGCATTACTTTTTTTGCGCCACAGCGGGAGGCGAGCTCACCGGTGCGCGATTCAGTGTCGCGCCCGAACACAAACTCGGTAGGCGACCAGAATGTGAAGTTTTCCATGGAACTTATATGATTTGTTTGGCGACTCATGGAAATATCTCCATATTTCCATGAGTCGCCAAATATATAACAATCTTACTTATTGATAGAATCGATAGCGCGGCGCAGACGTGCCAGCACCTCCTGGCGCGGCATAAGCTCCGTGATGTCAAACATATGCGGGCCGCGGCATGCGCCCACTACGGCCAGCCGGAAGGCATTCATCACATTGCCCAGATGGTAGCCCTTGTCGGCAATCCATCCCAGCACGATTTTCTCAGCATTGGCCGAAGTCATATCATCGATACCCTCCAGCACACCGATCAGTTCCTCCATGATGGCGGGCATCTCCTCGCTCCAGCGCTTCTTCACATCCTTCGGGGCATACTCCTCAGGGGCACGGAAGAAGAAATCCGCCTGGTCCCAGAGTTCCGGTATCAGATTGGCGCGGCTCTTCACCATTCCGATGGCACGAGCCACATATTCATCGCTGAAACCTGTGACACCCTTCTCCTCCAGCACAGGACGGAAAAGTTCGGCCAGACGCTCATCGGGGGTAAGGAGCATATACTCATGGTTGAACCACATACCCTTCTTATAGTCGAACTTCGCTCCGGCCTTCGAGCAGTGGGCGAATGAGAATTTCTCGATAAGCTGCTGCATATCCATCATCTCAGTGTCGTCGCCCGGATTCCAGCCCAACAGGGCAAGGAAATTGACCACAGCCTCAGGGAGATAACCCTGTTCGCGATAGCCCGACGAGACGGCACCCGAAGCCGGGTCGTGCCATTCGAGCGGGAAGACCGGGAAGCCCAATTTGTCGCCATCGCGTTTAGAGAGTTTGCCATTACCCACAGGTTTGAGCAGCAGCGGCAGATGCACGAACTCCGGCATAGTATCCTCCCATCCCAAAGCGCGATAGAGGAGCACATGCAGCGGAGCCGACGGGAGCCACTCCTCGCCACGGATCACGTGGGTGACCTCCATCAGATGGTCGTCGACGATATTTGCCAGATGATAAGTGGGGAGATCGTCGGCGCTCTTATAGAGCACCTTGTCGTCGAGTATATTGGAATTGACAGTCACCTCGCCGCGGATGCGGTCGTTGACTATCACCGGGCAATCCGGTTCGATCTTGAATCGCACCACATACTGCGCCCCCTCATCGATCAGACGCTGAGTCTCCTCCTTGCCAAGAGTGAGCTCATTGCGCATAGAGCCGCGGGTAGAGGCGTCATACTGGAAATTGGGATGCTCAGTGCGAGCGGCCTCAAGCTCTTCGGGGGTGTCGAAAGCGATATAAGCCTTCCCCTCATCGAGGAGCTGACGCACATATTTGCGGTAGATGTCGCGGCGCTCGCTCTGACGGTAAGGGCCGTGGTCGCCTCCGGCGCCCACACCCTCATCGATATTGATGCCGAGCCAGCGGAGCGACTCCACGATATATTCCTCGGCACCCGGCACGAAGCGGCGGCTGTCGGTGTCTTCGATACGCAAAAGCATATCGCCCCCATGATGGCGGGCGAAAAGATAGTTGAAGAGGGCGGTGCGCACACCTCCTATATGGAGCGGACCCGTAGGCGAGGGTGCGAAGCGCACGCGTACTTTACGATTATCGGTCATTATCAGAGTTTTGATGAGATGTTAGTGTCGTTGATGAATTTGGAGATTGCGGAGCAGCCGGCTCTACTGCCGGAGCCGGAAGTTCTTTCCGGTCCAGTCCCAATGCAGGGCAGTGCGCAGATAGGGCTTCAGGAGCTCGCTCTGCTCGAGAGTGAGCATATTGGCCGAGGTCAACTCCCCGGTCAGATTGCCCGACTCCGGATCCACCTTCATGCAGAAAGTATAGAAAGGAAATGCCTCCTCCATATCGCGGCGGCTCACCGGGGCATCCTTCGGGATATCATAGAAATCCTTCGGATCCGGGGTCTTGAGATACTTCCCGGTGGGAAGGGGACGCATGGAATTGTCGTAGAAGCTCACGGTACTGTCGGCCGTGCCATTGCCATCATCGATGGTATATACGGTCATCACCAGCGGCAGTCCCGACCCCTTGAGGGGGAGGAGCTTGATCTGCAGCGAGCTCACCTCCGAGAGGTGCACGCTGATATAGTCAGGCTTCAGAGTCTCTATCCATGAGAGACCGCGGTAGATATTAGCCTTCTTATACACGCTGTCGCGCTGCTGCATATAGTCGAGCATATCCTGACGCATGGAGAGGGAGAGCAGGTCGAGTTCCTGCTGCGGAATCCGGAGAAATGCGGTGGCGGCCGTGATGGTGTCGGCCGGAGTCTTCACGCGCCCTGCGCGTGCGGCGGGTATGCTCATAGCCATCACTAAGAGCACACACCACAACATCAGCCGGCGCCTCAACGGGCGCCCCGGCCGGGTGGATATTTCAGAGGGGTGTGAAATCATATTGCAAATTTACAAAATTCTTCCGGACTGTGGCTCCATCGCGTGGAAATAGTTGGCTTCCGGGGTTGATGATTAGAGCGCTCTATACATTCCGGGTGAATGCGTCCGCACTCGCTGCTGCTACGGCTACTTCTTCTTCTTATTGATGAAGATATCGTAGTTGCCATTATATTCGGGGCGCGACTCGCGGGCCGCTTTGCCACCCTTGGGAGCCTTGGTGCTCTTCGCTCCCTTTCGCGAGCGAGGAGCGGCGGCATCACCCTTGGCAGCGACATTCTTGGCAGCCTTGCGCGACTGCTTCTCGCGGCGGTTACGGGCTTCGAGTTTATAGTCGCGGTCGGTGGCCACCTCCGCGCGCAGACGCTGGCCGAAGAAATCGGTGTTTTTCAGCCCCGCCAATATGCGGTGGGCATCGCTCTTGCGCACATCGAAGAGGGTATAGTCAGGCAGCAGGTCGATGCGGCCTATCTCCGGTTTCGGGCCGTTGACCGAACGGTTCACCAGCTCCATCAGATTGCCGGGGAAGAATCCCTGCGCCTTACCGATATTGAGCATCAGTCGCTCCATGCCATCCGGAGCGGTGCGGCGGTCCTTATCCCCCTTCTCACCGCGCTGGCGTTTTTCACCCTTCTCACGGCGGCCCCCCTTCTCGGCCTCATTGAGGTCGATATCCGGCATATTCTGATAATATTGCAGCAAACGGTTGAATTCCAGCGAGAGCACCCGTTTCAACAGATCCTCCTCCGAGAGCCATTCCAGTTTCTTGCGCACCCCGGGGAGATACTTCGCGATTTCGGTCTCATCCACCTCCACGCGCTCCAGGCGGTCGGCCAGATTATAGAGCTGTTTCTCAATGATATGTTCCGGAGTAGGCACCTTGCGGTATTCGAAATCCTTGCCGATAATCTTCTCGATATCACGCAGTTTTCCCTTCTCGCGCGAATGGATGATGGCCACCGACACGCCCGTCTTGTTGGCGCGCCCCGTGCGGCCCGAGCGATGCGTATAGACCGCCACATCATCCGGCAGACCGTAATTGATCACATGCGTCAGGTCATCCACATCCAGACCACGGGCCGCCACATCGGTAGCCACAAGAAGCTGGGTCACATGGTCGCGGAATTTCTTCATTGCCAGGTCGCGCTGCTGCTGCGAGAGGTCGCCGTGCAGACAGTCGGCATTGTAGCCGTCGGCAATGAGTTTGTCGGCCACCTCCTGCGTCTCCTTTCGGGTGCGGCAGAAGATGATGCCGTAGATGGCCGGATTATTGTCGGCTATGCGTTTAAGGGCCAGATACTTGTCGTGAGCCTTCACCATATAGTAGATGTGCTTCACATTCTTCGAACCCTCATTCTTGTTGCCGGCCACAAACTCCACCGGATTGTGCATGAACCGGCGTGAGATATTGGCGATCTCCTTCGGCATAGTGGCCGAGAACATCAGCATCTTCCGGTCGTCGGGTACATGGGATAGAATCTCATTGATGTCGTCGAGAAATCCCATGTTCAGCATCTCGTCGGCCTCATCGAGGATTACGGTGTGCACATGGTCCAGCCGCACTTCGCTACGCTTGATGAGGTCGATCAGTCGCCCCGGAGTGGCCACTATGACCTGTGTGCCCTTGCGCAGAGAGCGAATCTGCGACTCGATGCTCGAACCTCCATAGACCGGGAGGATACGTATCTTCTCCTGATATTTCGAGAAATCGGCCAGGTCGCCGGCAATCTGCAGACAGAGTTCGCGCGTCGGGGCGATGATCAGAGCCTGTGTGGCATTCGAGTCGGCATCGATGCGCTGCAGCACCGGCAGACCGAAAGCGGCCGTTTTGCCGGTTCCGGTCTGGGCGAGGCCCACCACATCGCCCTCCTCATTGAGAAGATGAGGTATCACCATTTCCTGAATCGGCATCGGATGCTCGAAACCGAGTTCGGTGATAGCCTTCAGCAGTTCGGGAGCCACGCCGAGCTGGTCGAACGTGACAAGATCTTTATTTTCGTTGTTTTCAGTATTTATTTCCATATTTCGGGTTATATATCGAAGGCGTGCCGGCTTGTCTGCAACATGGGGGGGACGGCTTCATTCATAAAAATTAGGTATGCTTTATCTCGTAGCCTAATAGCCAAAGTCATAAAGATAACAAGCAAAAAGTGATAAAAGATTATACGGCCGGAGTATAGATCCTCCATACGTCATCATTCCGGCACCGTCACACTCCTGCCTCCACCACAATCTCAGGAGGGAGGGCCGCCAGACGCTGGTGGCTGAAAAGAGGGAGAAGTTCCGGGAGGGTAGTAGGTCGCGGGTCGGGGAGAAGACCGCCGATAAAGGCGAGCCGGCCCAGCAGCATAGAGGGGGAATAGCGGCGGCGCAATTCATCGGCCGCCATCGAAGCGTCGCGCTTCGAGAGGCGTTGCATAGAGGGGTTGCACAGCAGGGGGAGGTGGGCGTAGCGCGGCGGAGTCAGACCCAGGCGGCGGAAGAGCCAGATTTGCTGAGCCGCCGAGAGCAGTAGGTCGTTGCCACGCATCACCTCCGTGACTCCCATATGGGCATCATCCACCACCACGGCCAATTGATATGCCCATGCGCCATCGGCGCGGCGCAGGATGAAATCGCCGCATTCCCGACGGAGGTTGAAATGCTGAGGTCCCGCTATAAGGTCATCGAAACTGATAATGTCATCCTCCACCCGCAGGCGTGTAGAGGGTGTGCGGTCAGGATGAGAGGTGAGGTGGCGGCATGTGCCGGGATATACCACCCGTCCATCCGACTGATGAGGCGCCTGAGTAGCCATAATCTCAGCGCGTGTGCAATAACAAGGGAAAGTATTCCCCTCCTCCGCGAGTAGGGCGAGCGCTTCCTCATAGAGCTGACTTCTGGCTGACTGCGAATAAGGAGCCGAGGGCCCGATAGCGTCGAGTCCCCCCTCATCCCATTCCAGACCGAGCCAGAGCAGGTCATCCTCAATGAGTCTTGAAAACTCCCGTTTTGAGCGCTGCGGGTCCAGATCCTCAATGCGCAGGAGCCATGTGCCCCCCCTTGATTTTACCGACAGCCACGACATCAGGGCAGTGAAAAGATTGCCGAGGTGCATGCGTCCCGAAGGAGAGGGGGCGAATCTTCCTTTCAGGAGATGATTCTGATTCATACTGCAAAGTTAGCACAATTAATCCGGATTAACACTATCTCCGGGTATATAATCGTGTTAGGAAGAATGTAGGCGAATAAAAAGTAGACACATCTCTTGCAGAGGGAGAATCTACACCCATACGATTTCGATTAGAGCGCGTAAGTTGAACTTGCGAAATCAATTAGCTTCCTCTGCTGAATACTCGTAGAAATCATATTTAATATCTTCCTTCGATCCATCCACATTGTTGTCGTTGTCTTCGGCAAAGAAGGCTTCGTCTTCAAATAAAGAAGACTGAATATTTTGTGGTTTTGTCAGTTCTGCCAATCGTTTGCTTCCATTAGCTAATCTGTCAATGATGGTTGCTATGGCAACATCACCTATATCCACACCAATCCATTGACGTTCTAATTCTTCAGCTGCAACAAGCGTAGTCCCGGAACCAACGAAGCAATCGAGTACAATATCCCCAATATTAGATGAAGCCTCGATTATTCGTTTTAGCATATCCAAATTTTTCTCAGTTGGGTATCCGGTCTGGTGCGTATTCTGATTATTTATATCTAAATAATCCAGCCAAATATCTTGCACAGGGATGCCCTTACTTTCATCCAGATAGACTTTTCTTCTTGGGTTGCCATTAGATGACCAGTAGATTTCATTATTGGCATCCATCTCGTCTAATTTATCCGGAGTGTATTGCCAATGCTTTCCGGGCGGAGGCATCATTCCCCTCCAACTTCCACCAGTGGCACCACGACGAACCCCGGGAGCATGAATTGGAACTTTTTTATATTTCCGACCGGTTTCGGGCTCTACAAACGGGTACTCTTTATCTTCCCTTTCTTTACTCCATACATCGTATGGTCTATGCCATACCGGATTTTCAGATTTTGAATAAAACAGGATGTAGTCGGAAATATTACCGTAAGTTTTTTTTGTGTAATTCTTGGATTTGCATTTTTTTCGAGTAATAAGCCCTTTAAAGTTGCTTTCTCCAAAAATTTCGTCCATGAGAATTTTAATATGGAATACCATTTTGCTATCCAGATGGATGTAAATTGAACCATCTTCGGCCAAAAGTTGATGCATCAAAATAAGTCTATCCTTCATAAACGAAAGATATTCTTGAGTAGTAAACTTATCCGAGTATGCAAAATCTTGGTTTCTACATTCGAAGTCTGCCCCCGTATTATAAGGAGGATCGATGTATATTAGTCGTATGTTGCCACATATATAAGATTCTGATGTGAGTGCTTTCAGAACTAATAAATTGTCAGCATGATATAAACGCTTTATGGTGTCGGAAGATTCTCGTTTTGATTTTATCTTAAGACATCCCGAAGCAGTTGAATCGATATTCATCATGCCATGAGTTCCTCGATATGTATTTACTCCTACTGCCATCTTATTTTAGCCAATTAAGATTAATACGTTCATTTACCATGCGAAGTGTTACGACACGAATGTGGTCATAATCAATAGATTCGATTTTTGAATAATCATTCCACATCGAACCAAGTAGAAGTCCGGGGCCATCATTAATGAAAATTATTTTCAAGTCGAGTCCGTTGGACTTTGCGAATCCTAATATTTCTTTGACACAATTAGCATAACCTCCTGTTCTGTCATCCTCTTGTGCCCCACCTCTATCTCCATCATAGCGAGCAAAACCTATGGCTTTAATAACACCGTTGGAATTGCGAATTAGAAAATCAACCGGACGATTGTCATTTGGATATCCTCAAAACACTTTGCTTAATAAGATGTCGGCACCTGCTCGTTCGGGTCCTTCAATAGAAAGTGTCGGGAATTGATTTCTAAAGAGATTGAAGAACTTTTCAGTTAAATCATATCCTTTTTGTCCTCGATCCTTATATTCCCAAAGGACGGCACACAATGCTTCATCCGGAAGAGGGCGTGAATTAAATGCAGATTGAACAAGATTGATTCTTCTGAACTTGTTTCCATATTGGGAACAAATCATAGGAGTTAATGATTTCTTCTTCAGCATTTCAACAGGAGTCTGGGGGCTTACGTATTTTCGGAATACCCTACATAGTTGAATGCGCATCCATTGTTGTTTGATTTCTGATATTTTGACAAGTAAGGCTTCGGAAGATTCGGAACGTCTTAAAAGTTGACCAAATAGAACAAGGACAGGGCGATATAATTCGCAAGCGTCCGAAAGAATGTCCGGATAAAATTCGCCATCGGTCATTGTAATCCAATTGGGAGCATCTGTTTTATAATCTGAGAAATGCTTCATTCAAATTAAAAATAAAACTACTTTGTGGTATCTTAACGCTGACCGAAGCCTTTAACGATAACAGGGGAGTTCTCAAAGTTTTCGGCACCCACCGTATCTCTTTTATTCTATTTGCTGGTCAGTTTCAGATACCCGTTACTATCAATACAAAGTTACGGAAAAATACTGAGGTTGACAAGGCAATATGTTAAGATGTAGTAATCATATAAGGCAGATATTCGGCTGATAAGAAAAAGATTGCGAGAACCGGCCACGATGGGTCGGATTTGAATAAAACTCCATCCCCCAAAAAAAGTAAATGCAGGGGGGTGGAACATAAAGATAAAAAGGTGGCGCTCCCTTCCGGAGGGAAGGAAAGCGCCACGGGGATTGGAGATTGGGATTGATTGTCGAGTTAATGAACTAACGCGCTCTAAAGAAGGGGGATGCTTATTTAAGCACCACCTTCTTGCCGTTGATCACGTAGCAACCCTTGCTGAGGCTGCGGAGTGACTCTACGGGTGCGTTGTCGAGGAGGCGCATGCCATTGATGTTGTAGACAGTCACGGCGGAATCAGCCTTGAACATGTCGACGCTCGAAAGGATATCGACTACCACATATTCAAACTCGCTGGCCTCTACACCGTAGGCACCACCTCCACCGGCAAAGAAGCCTTTGGGGATCGATACCTTGTAGGTGCCGGGTTGCTCGATCGGGTTGGCCAGCAGCACCACATTCACCATATAGGGATTGAGCGTCACATTGGCTGTCACATTGAAGTCGTCGTCATCATCGGCATTGCCGCCGAAGTCGCCATCGGGGAGATCACCCTCCTCGAAAGCCTGGACGCTATAGACCTCTACATAGTTGACCATGCCGCCCCATGCAGATGCATCGGCCGAAATCTCAGCGAAGGGAGCGCCATCCTTAGTGATGACCATCTTCTCGGTGCAAGCCAAATCGGTGCCGAAGCCATCCATACCGTCGACCTTAAATACCATAGCGTCGATGACACCCGCATATTCCTCGGAAGAGAGGTCAATCTGCTGCGAGGGGTCGGGAGTGGCCTCAACCACGAGTTCGTGGAATGCGCCCATCGAGCCATCATTGAGCATGTGGAATGTGAAGGCCGACTGACCTACAGGCTGCTCTCTGGCGATGAAGAAGCCTTCCGGAATATCTACGAGATATTTGCCCGGCCGATCGATCGGCATTTCGCTGAACATGATGCTTACCATAGTGGAAAGCTCCTCCTCATTCTGCGTATTTCCGTCGAGCTCCACGAAGGGCTTGAACTCGGAGTCAGGCTTGCCGCCTGTGGCCTCGGCCAGAATCTCGCCATTGGAGGCGAAGAGACGGATCGGCTCGGTGCAGTCTGAGTTGATGCTTACCTCCTCCATCGGGAGATTGAGGCCGAACATCACCTGAGCCATGCCTAATCCATATGTCTCGCGCAGATTGAAGGGATTGTTGTAGGAGGGAGAGCTGAAGGTGACATGCTCGGCAAACGCGCCTACTGCATTGGGATCCTTGCCATCGCTCACCTCATAGAAAATCATTGTGGGCTCGAGGTATACACCATCGGCGGTTTTGAACAGTCCCTCGGGCAACTCAAGAGAATAGTAGCCACGCTCCACAATCGGCTCCCAGCCGATTGTCATGCCGATATATGTCAGCCCATCCACCACATTGCAAGAAATAAATGGGGGCACCCAGGCATCCGGGTCGGTGGCCGGGGAGATGCGAGCTATCTCCTTCTCTCCATCATCATAGAAGAGCACGATATCCGCTTCGCAGTCGCGATCTATATAGATTTCGCCATTGAGGGTGAAATAGATTGAAGCGAGACCCATGCCATCCATCGGCACATATTCACCGAGGTAGCTCGGAGCGGGAGTGGCATCGATGACGAAATCCTCGAAGAATGGGGGCTCATCTTCATCATCGGCATAGTTCACCTCCGCATTGATGGGCTTGGCGGATGAGGCTGACGACATGAGCGCATGGTCGAGGGGCGATACTGAGGCCTCAGCCCGGACCTCCACCGAAGGGCTGTGGCTCTCCATGGCGGTCGCAGCGACTGTCAGTCCGGAAGTGATGGCCAGTGCGCTTGCCGCAAACATCAGGGGTGTGAAAAAGTAGCTTTTTTTCATACGTTATGGTGTTATGTTGTTAGTATTCTGTTTTTTCGAGATATAGGTGGTACTATTAATCCCCTTTGTGTTCAAAATGGTCGAGTGATAGATAGTCGAAGAAAAGTGTGGCATGAAGCTTTATATTTCGTCGATTTCCTAACAATGTTGCAAAGTTAGCCAAAAAATCTTAACTTCCAAATTCCGGGTTGCATTATGATGAAAAATTCTTACTATATTAAGATTTGTTATCTTGGATAGTGCAGATAGGCTGCGCTTGGGGAGTTGGTATGCTGGTGGGTCGGAGACCCACCAGGACTGTACGCAGCCGCATGTCCGGTCGCACCCGCACGTCCGGTCGCGGCCTGCCGCGCCCGCCTCCAAATCATTTATCCGATCCGGATGCCGGGTGCCGGGAGGTGGTCGCGTATACACCTCGGACGCGGCCGA
>JAIDKG010000140.1 GCA_029051525.1 Muribaculaceae bacterium | reverse complement strand
CCTGCAGCCCCCGCACCCCCCGCACCCTCTTCCGGCCGCACACCTACATTCGTGACCTCCGGACTTCCGCGCTATCTCGAAGGTGCCCGCTATTGGATGCATTGGGCCGGCATACCCGAGAAGGTCTACTCCCCCTTCCATGGTGCCGATGACTATAAGGATGACTATACATCCCGCGGCCAGTGGGTCAACTATCTTGCAGGCGGATCGCGTGTGCTCCCTAATCGTGAGGGACTTCGTATTCCGATCGATATCTCATTCGCCCTCCATTCGGATGCCGGCAAACGTGCCGACGACAGCACTGTGGGTACCCTCGGCATATACTATACCAATAATGGCGATACATATGTCGACGGTACTCCCCGCACCAACTCCCGTATGCTCACCGACATGCTGATGCGTCAGATCACCGGTGATATCCGTCGCACCTACGAGCCCAACTGGACTCGCCGCTCCATGTGGGATAAGTCATATCTCGAGGCGCGTGTGGCCGAAGTGCCCACCACCCTGATTGAGATACTCAGCCATCAGAATTTCCGCGACATGCAGTATGGTCTCGACCCTAATTTCCGCTTCCTCGTGTCGAGAGCCATCTATAAAGCCATGGCCCGCTTCATAAGTGAGCGAAAGGATCGCGAAGTGGTGATTCAGCCGCTCCCGGTGAAGCAATTCGCTATCACTCCCGTCAAGAAAGGGCATTTCCGTCTGAGCTGGGCTCCGACCCCCGACCCCCTCGAATCGACCGCGATGCCAAATAAATACATTATCCTCGAGCGCACTGAAGGCACTCTCGGATTTCATAAGATCGGCGACACCTCATCCACTCATTTTGATGTAAAGGTGACCGATGATCTTATCCACTCATATAAAATAATCGCAGCCAACGACGGCGGTCTGGCATTCCCCTCCGAGGTGCTCGCTCTGCGCGAGAACAAGGATGGCGAGAAGGTGCTTATCGTCAATGGCTTTGAGCGTGTGTCGGCTCCCGGGTTCTATTCCCAGGATGGCAATGCAGGCTTCAAGGCTGACGATGATTTCGGTGTGCCATATATCAACGATGCCTCATTCACAGGCTATCAGACAGAGTTCCGCCGCAATGCCGGCGAAAGCTTCGGTCGCAGCTCATCGTCGTATGTAGGCACAGTAGTGGCCGGAAATACTTTCGATTTCCCGGCAGTGCATGGTGATGCGATTGCCGATGCCGGTTATGGTTTTGTGAGCTGTTCGGCAGCCGCAGTCGAGGCCGGAGTGGTGAAACTCTCCGATTACAGCACCGTCGATCTGATTCTTGGCAAGCAGAAGCGTACCATCATAGGCCGTGGCACGAGTGGCGTAAACTATACAGCATTTCCGAAACATCTGCAGGAAGCTCTGCGTGCATACGTCGCCCAGGGAGGCTCACTGATAGTGAGTGGTGCTTATGTGGCAAGCGATCTTTTTGATTCGCGCGGCGACAACGCCGACCGAGCATTTGCCGAAGACTTCCTCAATGTGCGACCGGCCACCGACCCCTCGCGTCCGCGCAGCGGTAAAATCTCCACCTATGGTCTGGCGCTCGGCAACTCTACAATATCTTACTCCAATACCATCAATTCCGACCATTACATTGTAGAGAAGCCCGATGTGCTCGAACCGGTAAATCCCGATGGCGAGGTGCTCATCACATTTACCGATACCGGCGCCGCTGCCGGTGTGCATACGCCAGTCGGGAAAGGTGATGTCACGGTGCTATCGGTGCCCATAGAGTCGATCAAGGATGCTGACCAACGGTCGAATCTTATGCAAGGGCTTCTGAAGTTGCGTCATTAGAGCGCGTTCCAAGCCGAAACCATAACACTCTCCTCTCCTCTCCTTCCCCCCTCAAGAGCCACTCTCTCCTTGACTCATGCAGCGAAATAATATACCCCCTCCCCGATCCTCAGCCCGCAAGGCAGAGGTGACTAACCCCAACCCCATGAAGATCTATAGATTCAGAAATGTAGAGAGCCTTCGCGAGGAGATATTCCGCACTCCTCTCGAACAGTATATTCTCGTGTCGCTCACAGATCGCGACATAACGCTTGCACCGCATGCCATACGCCGCATGCGTCAGGTGGCCGAAGACACCGATGTGTCGCTCGTATATGCCTGGTATCAGGAGCGCAATGCCGATGGCTCGGTGCTCAATCATCCGCTTATAGGCTACTCTCCCGGCTCGGTGCGCGATGATTTCGACTTCGGAGCGCTGGTGCTTCTCAATGCAGCCGATGTGCTCGCCGCCACCGAAGATTTCTCAGATGATGATTCCGACTATATGGATGGCGGCTGGTATGCCATGCGTCTCCGGCTAAGTCAGGGACGCTTCTTCCAGATGGTGCCGGAGTATCTATACTCGGTGGAGCGTGTGGATTACCGCAAGAGTGGCGAGAAGCAGCATGATTATGTCGACCCTCGCAATATCCATTATCAGGCCGAGATGGAGGATGCCCTCTATCAGCATCTTTTTGAAATCGATGCATTGGCACCCTCTGAGAAGACAACACTCACATTTCATGCCGATGATCTCAAAGAGGGTGCGCCACTCGCATCGGTCATCATCCCTGTGCGCAACAGAGTGCGCACCATCGCCGATGCCGTACGCTCGGCGCTGAGTCAGACCACCGACTTTGATTTCAATGTGATTGTGGTCGACAATGCTTCGACCGACGGCACCCGCGAACTTCTCCTCGAGATTGATGATCCGCGCCTGCATCTGATTCTTTTGGATGGCAGCGAGAATCTGGGAATCGGAGGTTGCTGGAATCAGGCGTTGCTCTCCGATCATTGCGGATATTTCGCCGTGCAGCTTGATTCCGATGATATCTATGCCACCGATGCCACACTGCAGACGATCATCGATAAATTCTACGAAGGAGGCTACGCAGCCGTGATCGGAAGCTATTTCATGACCGATTTCAATCTAAAGCCCATTCCCCCCGGACTGATTGACCATCGCGAATGGACCGATGAAAATGGCGCCAACAATGCACTTCGCATCAACGGCTTCGGAGCTCCCAGAGCATACGTGCGTGATGTGGTGCGCGATATCCTTTTCCCAAATGTCAGCTATGGAGAAGACTATGCGATGTGTCTGCGCCTGAGTCGCAACTACCGCATAGGCCGTATATTCGACGGTCTCTATTACTGCCGACGCTGGGAGGGGAATTCCGATGCCGCCCTCCCCATTGAGAAGGTAAATGAGCATAATGCATATAAAGACTTCCTGCGCACCAACGAACTCGTGGCCCGCATCCATTACAATCAGCGCAATCCGGCTGAAATCCCGGCAAGTGAGGCCGATGGTGATGGCGACGACCTTCCATTCTGATTAGAGCGCGTCGTACCCTTAAAATTTCAATTGATCGGACACTTATATATATCACCTGACATCAACCACTCATGATTCCACAGTTAGTAGAAGTGCGCGACGAGCAGTTAGCCGGTTGGCCCTTGGCGCGTGCCAACTATGAAGCTTTAGCCCATACCGAGCGCCGCTCCATCAATATCGGTCCGCTCCAGGGAGCGCTGCAATGCAATCCTGCACGTATCGTCTCGACCGGTGCCCGCACCGATGCGGCATCGATCGGCAAGCGCCCATGCTTCCTTTGCGCGGCCAATCGCCCGGCCGAGCAGCTAAGCGAAGAGATAATACCCGGGTGGGAATTCCTTGTGAATCCTTATCCGATATTCCCGCTCCACTTCACAATTGCCTCTACGCAGCACATCCCCCAAGGTGATGTGCCTCTTGAGATGGCATCTATGGCCGAACGACTCCCCGGCATGACCGTCTTTTTCAATGGTGCAAAGGCCGGGGCATCGGCTCCCGATCATCTGCACTGTCAGACTGTGATCACCTCCGAACTCCCATTGATGCGATATCTCGAAGAGGGGCGGAATCCGGATGCCCTACCCTTCAAGGTGCATTATTCAGTGATCCGACCCGATGTGGAGGGTATGATCCGGCTGCATCTTCTCACCAATTCGAGTGGCCCTGACTCGCTGCCCGGATGCGCCGAGTCGGGGCTCGTCAATGCATATATGTGGATTGGTGAGGATGGTATGCTGAGGGTGGCAGTGGTGCCCCGTAAGGCGCATCGGCCTTCGTGTTATACCACCGGCTCCGGAGCGGGCTATATGGTAAGTCCCGGTGCCATCGACATGGCCGGAGTGGTAATACTCCCGCGCCGCGCCGATTTTGATTCCATCACCCAGGCCGATGTCGATAAGATCTATTCCGAGGTGGCCCTTCCGCCGAGTGGCACCGATGGTATGTCTGAGATCAATAAGTAGCTTTAGAGCGCGTTCCTTAAAATTTCGGGGCCGTAGGGGTCGCAGCCTTGGAGTGGATTTTGTCACTTGCTGCAAGGA
>JAIDKG010000014.1 GCA_029051525.1 Muribaculaceae bacterium | reverse complement strand
TACCAGGGGAGCCCGGTGCCGATGTAGCCGATGCGGGCTGCTGTGGTGAAGGATTCGGGCGAGGGGGGCACTGCGTCGCTGTAGAGTTCGCGGCTCAGAGCCTCGGGGAGATGCGTCTGGTCGGGCTGGAACCAGATTCCCTGCCAGTGCCAGCACCACATACCTTCGTCGTCGGCATTCTCCCATTCGGCGGTCACGCCGGGGAGCTGCAGCACTCGCGAAAACTCATCGCCAAGGCGCAGGGTGCCTCCGTCGGGGGTAAGCACCACGATTCGCGGGGATTCGGCACTCACCACATCGATAGTGCCTTCGGTAAATTCATAGGCACTGAGCAATGGATTGCCTCCGTGCAGGAAGAGGTAGGTGTTGGATTCATTTCCCTCCTCTTTCTCCATGCTGTCGTAGAATCCTTCATCCCGGTGCGGAATATGGGCGGTCTGCATACCTACCTGTATTTTCTCCACACCCTCGGAGGTGAGTGCGTGGTCGGGTTCGGCATCGGTAGCCTGTGGAGCGGGGGTAGCGGCGGGAGGGGTGCTGTCGGCAGGGCGCGAGGAGTCGGCGCCGCTCTTGCCGCCGCAGCCCGGCAGGAGCGGCAGCAGAAGGAGAAGCAGCGTGGCCATGGAGCCACAAATCAGTTTATAGCGCTTATGGGTGTGCATTTCAACGGTAGTATTTTCTTTGGGTTTGTACTCTCTTTCCTTATAAACGCTTATAATGGTAAAATTGGCTAAGTGACTCTTGGAATTATGGTCTAAGAGCTTTTTTCCAAGATTATACGGATAGAATCGATTTATCCGGTTTCGGCACAGCGTTGCCACCGAATTGCCCGGGGATAATCAGGGCGAGGTTGTGATGGCGGAAGTTGCGTCCGAGGAAGGAGGGCATATTCTCATAGTCGCCGGTACTGGATACCGAACCCTTGCGGGCACCCACCACAATGAGCAGATCCTCCTCTCTTACCTGCGAGGAGAGTATAATGAAATCATCCCAGCTCTCCATATGGGCATATTGACGCCTTACGGCATAGCCTCCCTCGGAGATATGAGCCTCGATATATTCGCCGGTGGCCGCCATGCAGAGGAAATGCACCGGGCAACTGAGCTGCGCCCCGAGATTGCTCACTCGGGCTATCCATTCGCAGAAACCGGTCTCATACTCGGCGTTGCGGGGCACATATACGAAGATGCGCCGCAACGTGTCGACGGGGATGAAGCAGCGCGACATGATGACCATCTTATCGGTGGAGCGCAGCAATTGCTCGATGATGCTGCCGAAGAAGGAATCCACGATATTGGAGCGGCGGTGCAGGCCGATCACCACTTCGGTGGCGTGGTATTCGCGCATCACATTGGTGACTCCGGCCATCACATTGAGGTCGAAGCGCTCCACTTCGCGGCATTCCACATCCATCGATCCGGCGGCGGCATGGGCTATGAGAAGTGATTGGCGCCCGTCGCGCTGCAGGGCTACATCGTCGTTGCGGCGCACGAAGAGGGCGGTGATCGGCTCGGTGTTGAGTGGATTGCGCATAAATACAGCCATGCGCATTATCCCCTCGGCGGTGAGGGGATTGCTCACAGCCACTACCTGACGGGCGAAGCCGGCACGGGCCGGTGCCTCATTCTCCATCTCGGCGGCCGAAAGGGCTATGCGGATGGAGCGGGCGGCACGCTCGGTGCCTACCGAAGCCACTATGCAGCACACAAGAATCATCACCACGGCACCATTCATCATATCCTCGGTGAGCAGACCGTATTGATAACCTATCATGGTGGCGGCGATCGTGGCGGCGGCCTTGCCGGAGGAGAGTCCATACATCAGGCGGCGCTCATTGCGCCCCAGCCCGATAAGGCGCTGGCTACCCCGGGCGGCCAACCATTTGGTGGCGAGTGCGGTGACGGTCATCACGGCGGCCGCCTGCGCCACACCCCAGCCGCGGAATATCACATGCACATTGATCAGCATCCCCACCCCGATCAGGAAGTAGGGGATGAAGATGGCATTGCCTACGAAGGATATGCGGTGCATCAGTGCCGAGCGCGATGGGATGAAGCGGTTGAGGATCAGTCCGGCATAGAATGCCCCGAGTATCGCCTCGAGGCCGATGAGCTTGGCAAGGGTCGAGGCCACCAGCACGAGCGTGAGGATGAAGATGAATTGCATCACCGAGTCGCTCGTCTTGCGGAAAAACCAGCGGGTGACCACCGGGAAACTCCACCCCACCCCGAGGGCATAGACTATCATCTGCCCCAAGAGCCACACCAGATTCATGACATCAAATCGCCCCGATACCCTCACTGCCACAACTTCGGCCAGAGCAAGGAGGGCGAGGAGCACGGCCACTATGGTACCGCACACTGCTATGACGGCCCCACGGTTGTTGCTCAGACCGAAACGACTCACCACCGGGTAGGATATCAGCGTATGCGAGGCATACATGCTGGAGATGAGCACCGAGGTAGTCCAGCCGGTGTGGAGCAGCCAGTGGGTGATCGGTATACCCACGGCCATCGGCACGAAGAAGGTGATCAGGCCGAACACTATCCCCTTGCGGTAATTGCGCCGCAGGTGATACATGTCGATCTCCACGGCGGCCAGAAACATAAGGTAGAGTATTCCCACCTGACCGAAAATCTCAAAACTCGCGTCGCGGGCCAGAAGATTGAAGCCGTAGGGCCCCACGGCCACACCGGCCAGGATGAGCCCTACGATATTGGGAATTTTCAACCGACTGAAGATCAGCGGTGCACACAGGATTATGATCAGCACCAAAGTGATGATCACTACCGGCTGAGTGAGAGGCAGATGCAGGAAGTCGGCGGGTATGGTCATGCGGGTAGTCGGAATATGCGGCGGGCGGTGGCGTCGGTGATGAGTTCGGCCTGAGCCGGGCTCACGCCGGCGGCATTGGCCACGGCATCGCGTATGTATGGGAGATGGCTGCTCTCGTTGGTGCGTCCGCGCCGAGGCACGGGCGACAGATAGGGGGAATCGGTCTCGAGCACTATCCGCTCTATCCCGGCTGCGGCCACAGCCTCGCGGAGCTCGGGGGCATTCTTGAAGGTCACCACTCCATTTATGCCAAGCACTGCGCCGGGAAGCTGGAGGATGCGCCGGGCATCGTCGGGGCCTCCGGTGAAACTGTGGAATATCAGCGGGGGCAGGTCGGTGCCCATCCGGGAGATTACGTGCAGGGTGTCGTCGAGAGCCGAGCGACAGTGGATTATCACAGGCAATCCCATCGAGATGGCGCGGTCTATCTGATAGCCGAAGGCATCCATCTGCTCGATGCGGAAGGTGGGGTCATGGTAGAGGTCGATACCCACCTCCCCCACCGCCACGGGATGCTCCGACTCGAAGCGGGCAAAGACGTCGTCGGTCTTCGGGCGCCAGTCGCGGTCGATCTCCTCGGGGTGCAGCCCTACCCCCACCGAGGTGATTTCCGGGCGTGCGGCATGCAGACGCAGCAGCGGCTCCATGGTGAGCAGCCCTACGTTGGGGAGCACCATGTGGCTCACTCCGGCCTCCGCGGCACGGTCGGCGGCGGCTATGCCGCCGTCGGGGAAATCCTCGGTGAGATATATGTGGGTATGGGTGTCGATCATTTCTTGCGGCCGGATAGTCGGTCGAGGAGGTATTTGAATGATTCAAGGCGATCCTCGGGCAGACCGGTGGATTTCACCGCCTTGAGAGCCTTGGCGCTGTAGGAGGCTGAGGCCTTGCGGCAGCTCTCGTCGAGGTGCATCTTCTCGTAGATGCGGGTCACGGTCTTCACTCTCATGTCGCCGGCGGGCATCTCCATGGCAATCTGAAGAGCCTTGGCCTCTTCGGTGCCGGCGGCCATGCCGCTCACGTAGAGGAAGGTCTTCTTGGCCTGGTTGATGTCGCCGCCGATAGGCTTGCCGAAGGTGGCGGCATCGCCGAAGGTGTCGAGCCAGTCATCCTCGATCTGGAAGGCTATGCCGAGATTCTCGCCATAGGCATGGAGCTTGGCGCACACCTTCTCGTCGCAACCGGCCAGAATACCGCCTATCTCGGCGCATGCACCGAGGAGCGCGCCGGTCTTGAGGCGGATCATCTCCACATATTCATCGGGAGTCACATCATTGCGGGTCTCGAATTCCATATCGAGCGCCTGACCCTCGTAGACCTCGATGGACATACGGTTGAACACATCCATCACTCGGCGCAGCGCAGCATCGGGCACCAGGCATATCAACTCCTGGGCCAGACCGAGCATTGTATCGCCCGAGAGGATGGCGGCGTTGGCGCCATATTTGCTATATACGGTGGGACGGTTGCGACGGGTGTCGGAATTATCCATCACATCATCGTGAAGGAGGGTGAAGTTATGGAAGAGCTCCATACCGAGGGCAGGACGCATGGCCTCGTCGACCTGGCCGCCGAAGGCATCGACGGTCATCAGCACCAGCACGGGACGCAGACGCTTCCCTCCGGCTTCAAGTGCATAGGCAATCGGGGCATAGAGTGAGGAGGGGGTGCGCCCTGAAAGGTTGAGGGCGAGGAGGGCCGCTTCGGTTTCGGCGGCATATTCCGAAATACGTTTCATCTGGAATTCTTTCTATATAATTGCGTGATTATCGGTTGCGATGAGGAGTGGAGGCAAGGAGCGGCAGGGCTCACTTGTATTTACTGTATATTTCCGGGGGGATGCCGTCGGAGCCATAGTTATCGAGCACCACCTGAAATCCGGTCATGAAATTCTTGAATACCATAGAATCCTCCTTCTCTTCGCTGCATGCCTTGCGCATGGCCTCGATTTCGGCCTCGACTTGGGCGGCGGTCATGCGACCCTCGCGGATATCATTGGCATATTCGAGGCCGAGCTTATAACCCAGCTGACTGGGATTATCGCTGGCAGCGAGTTTGTAGAGGCGCATCTTGTCGGGGAGGGGGAGCGACTGCACATAGTCGTCGAATGCGGCCTGGAAGCTCTGCAACTCATCGTCTTTATAATACTCATAGGCGCGAAGTGCCGCGAGATTGAGAGTGTCGATCTTCACCCCTTCGATACGTCCCAGCGATGCCTGACATATGAAACGGGCCACCGAATCGGGGGCCGCATTCTGAATCATATAATCCATCTTGGCAGCATCATTGAGGGCACCGAAATTCTTCGGGAAACCGGACTGCTCACCCGATTTCGCACCGCAGGCAGCGACCATCAGCAGCGGCAGCATCAGTATGCCGGCGCGCCATATAGGCAAAATCCTTCTCATAATAGAGAAAACTATGGTTTTTATGAGTGTAGCGCCTCCGGTGCTCTCACAAGGATGGCCACAAAGGCTACTCTGATTAGAAAACAAGTACAAATTTAGTAAAAAATCGACAAAAACACCCCACCTCCCCTTGACAATCCAACAAAAATCACTAACTTTGCATCCGAAAACCAAGGAGTGGTGCTCGAGTGGCTGAAGAGGCACGCCTGGAAAGCGTGTATACCCCAAAAGGGTATCCCGAGTTCGAATCTCGGTCACTCCGCAAAAATTGACAAACAACTGAAATCCCGCAAGCAGATTTGCCTGCGGGATTTTTCGCCATAAATCATATCAGTATCAATATAGCAATCTTATCATGACACAAATAGTAGTTACTCTTGAAAATAATGCCGACGGAAATTTTCTTCGTCGTATGATTGAAAATATGAAGGGGGTTGTCAAGACTACCTTGACACATACGTCAGTTAATCTTGAAAAGTCAGATGAATCTGAATTCATGAATTCGCTCCATTCTATTAAAAATTCAATAGACCCTTCGGTGATTGATATGTCAGATCCTCGCACGAATTATATCATGTCAAAATGAATAAAATCTTTCTTGATACCAACTTTATTATAGACTATTTCGTCAGAGAGGATTATAACGGAGATGCTGAAAAACTTTTGCAATTAGGAGATAGACTGAATTTCAAATTTTTCATCTCATATCTTTCAGTTGCAAATTTCGCATACATAATGCGTAAGTTACCTGCCTCTCAACTTAACGACATCATATATAAGATTTGTAATATTTTTAATGTGGTTGATAATACACGCAGTCAAATATTGAAAAATCTTGAGACTGGTTTTAAAGATTTTGAAGATGGCTTGCAATATCAATGTGCCATAGATAGTGACTGTGACTGTATCATCACCCGCAATAAAAATGATTTCACAAATTCTACAATTCCGGTTATGACAGCCGCAGAGTATATTGCAAACGCGCCTTACCGCCAATAATTAAGCAGTCGTGTCAGATAAAGAAAAATTAGATATAATCGAAACTCTTGATAAAGGATTAGAGCAATCCTACGAGAATCTACTTCGTCGCAAAGCAGCTCTGGGACAAGACATGGTCTTTGCTGACGAAAACGGGCAGCCACGCATCATGCCTGCCCGCGAAGCCCTTGCCGAATACGAAAGCAGGCGATAATCGATAAACTTATAAAAACGCCCCATCACCGCGTAATATCTTAATCGCGATTATGGGGCAAGATTATCAATGGAATTTCCTATCATTACGCCGTTGAGGCTGTAAACTTCGTAAGGCAGTGTGCTATCAAACTCGGCAAGCACCTCCTCAATTCCTGAAAAATCATATACTTCAATGTTTGAGAAATTTTTCCAGGGTTCAATTTGCTTTCAGTCCTGGTGGGTCTCCGACCCACCAGCATACCAACTCCCCAAGCGCAGCCTAAGTCGCGGAGCGACTGCACGGCCTAACAGGCTCACATAGTGCAGTCGCTCCGCGACTGGTGACGGTGGGTGGCACTCTCCGCGCACAGCTCAGACTAATCGTCTGAGCTGTACGCGGTTACTATGCAGTGCAGTCGCTCCGCGACTGGCATCCGCGCCCCACGTACGGTCGCGGCCTGCCGCGACCAACCTCTAACGCACCCCTCCGGAATCCATCCACCAACGCTCAGTCGCGCCACACCAGTCGCGGAGCGACTGCGTGCGGGGAGCCGAGAGACGGCGGGGAGATGACGAAGGAAGCGGACTGTGCCTCGACGGCGCAGTCCGCTTCTTGCGTTTGGGGGATCTTTTTGTGCGGCGGCTTCAGCGCCGGCGCATGATTCTCCAGATTGTGTTATATCACCTATTATTTTACAATTATCTTGGCTACTGCATCTTTACCCTGCTCTGCGGCTTTGACCACATATACGCCGGGGAGAAGGTCGTAGGCTCCGGCTGTGCCGGCTGCTACGAGTTCGCCGGTCAGTGTGTAGACCGAAATCGCGGGCTCTTCCATGCCGGCCACTGTCAGCTCTCCGCCGATGTAGCGGATTGCCTGTGAATCGGCTGCGATTGTGCCTACTCCTACATTCTCCGATACCTTGAAGCTGAGTACTGTCTCGGCATTCTCGGAGCCTGCAAGGGGCACCATATCGAATGTCTCCTCGTCGAAGTTGGATGCACGTACCATACCGGCTGTGATGGTCAGTGTGTACTCGCCGGGAGTAGTGACCACTTCATCGAGTGTGATCTGGATGCCCGACGGCACACCGCGCATTCTGCCATAGGTCACGATCTCGCCGGCTGCGTTGCTCAGATAGATACCGTCGCGGATGTTGAGGGCATCCATACCCCACTCGGTCTCTTCACCTTCCCATACGGTCTGGAAGACTTCGAGTTTTTCGACTGTGGCACCATCCTCGGGTGTGGAGGATACGAGTACGCAGGGCTTAACTGCCGGTGCGATAGTGAAGTGGAGCACTGTCTCGGCATTCTCCGAACCTGCGAGGGGAACGAGTTTGAAAGTCTCCTCGTCGAAGTCGGCACCGGCAAACATCATGCCGGCTGTGATGGTCAGGGTGTACTCACCGGGAGTGGTGACTACCTCATCGAGAGAAATCTGGAAGCCGGTGGGCACACTGCGCATTCTGCCGTAGGTCACGATCTCGCCGGCTGCGTTGCTCAGATAGATACCGTCGCGGATGTTGAGGGCATCCATACCCCACTCGGTCTCTTCACCTTCCCATACGGTCTGGAAGACTTCGAGTTTTTCGACTGTGGCACCATCCTCGGGTGTAGAGGATACGAGTGTACAGGGCTGAACCGCGGAAACGTCAGTGGTGCTGATACTTCCGGCGGCCAATGCCTCCGGGGCGCCAAGCATTGATGCGCCAATCATACATGATGCGATGGTCAATCCTTGCATCAGATGTAGAATCTTTTTCATATTCAATGAGTTAAAAAAAGTTAGTTTCATTTTATATCTCCGACTGCATCCATTTGCGGCGCAGGGGGCTTAGAGCCGCATCATGACATGCACTTTGCGACCGGCCAATGGTTAGAGCGGATTCAAGATTAGAGGAGGCTGCCTGCCCGATGCGCAGCACGCATCACGGGCAGGCAGAGACCGATTTAAAGAATAATCTTCCTCACAAAGTTTCCGGAAGCGGTGCCGACACGCACAATGGCGATGCCTTCAAACTCGCCTACAGGTATCTCGATTTCAGCAGCATCGGTGGCGCAGCTCTTCAGCAGCATACCATCCATGGCGTAGACATCCACTGTCATGCCGGAAGTGCCGCTCACTTTTATCTTGCCATCGAAATGCGCCACAGTCACTCCGCCGTCGGCATCGATACGATCTACCGAGTCGGGCTCCTTGCTGTTGAAGCGGGAGGCGGGCATCTCATCGGCGTAGAGTATGCGGCCGGTGCGGTCGTCGATAAGGAGCGCTATCACGGAGATATTGTCGAGGCTGGCGATATTGTCGGGAAGCTCCAACATAGCACCCATCACCACCGGCACCTCTGCCTGACAGGAGGTCTCAATCAGCGAACCCTCATAGTCGGGATAGATGGCACGCGCCACGTGATTGTAGCTACACATGGTATACGGCATTGCCGTCGGAGCCAGCGAATACGGCTCGAAATAGGGCCAGAGGTCCTTGCCATAGGTTGACTCGACTGAGAGCTGGGGCACACCGCTGTAACCGTTAGACTGACTGAAGCCGTCGCCTACACCGATCACATCATTCTCAACTATGACGATTGCAAGGCGCTGCTCAAGGTTATTCTTGGAATAGGCATTCTCGATAGCAACCTCAATCTCCATCTCATCGCTATTGAGGGGATCGAAAATAACCTCAGTCAGTTTTATCGATGAATAGTATTTCTCAGAGAGAAGGTCGCGTACGGTCTGCTCGTCGCTCGGGTCGCCCAATATGTTGCGGGAGAAGAAGGCCGACGGGAAACCGGTAGATCCCGAAGCGGCCTGCGCACTGGCCAGATAGGCCCTGTCGGGGGTCTGCATCGGGTCGCCGGAATGGAGGGCGATGCCTATCACCTTACCCTCGTTGACTCCATCATATGTGTCATGATAATACTCCATGAAAGCGGCACCTCGGGGGCAGTTGGGACACCATGTGCCGGTAAACTCCTCTACGACTGCCACGGGAGGATAGGTGGTAGTGGGCTGTGTCACTACGCCGGTTATCACTGTGGGGTTTATATCGGCAAGCGCGGGGGTGATGGTGACAGTGTAGTCGAAGCTCTCCGACTCCATCGTAAACTCATCGGGGAATGTGATATTCACCTGAGTGCCGGTGGGAAGGATTGTCTTGTCAAGCTCGATCGTGCGCTCCACTCCGGTCGATGTGCTCAGTGTGGCTTTCATCCCGCGGATTTCGGCAGGAGTAACAGTATTTGTGATTACAGATACCTGAAATTTTCCACCTTCGGGCACCACCATCGGAGTGGCATCGGTGACTTCCATCAGATAAGGAGCCATCTCTATGGCCGTCAGACCGAGCAGAGCCTTGTCCTTGCTGCGGTTGACGAAGGCCACCCATATATCCTTGTCGGCATATCCGCGCAGAGGGGTGACTGATTTTCTTGTTTTGACAGCCTCCTTGTCGCCGGTGAGAGTGCTCACTATCACCGGTCCTGCAGTGAAATCCTCACGGGCAGGGCCTTTGTCGCTGACAAACACGTAGTATTCATTGAGACCATAGCTGCCGTAGGCACCGACTGTGAGCTGAAGCACCTCTTCGTCGGATACCACATGGATAGCCGGAGTGACAAGCCACTCATCGGCTGTAAGATCTTCAAGATAGGAGGAATTGCTGAAAGCTCCGGTAGTGCCGGCCAATGTCAGCAGTCGGTAGGAGGGACCCTGTCCGTCGGCATCGAAAAGCTCCTGCCATTCTTCCGACGGACGTAGCCCTTTGCCGTAGGTGCTCCATGTGTCGGGGAGCAGACCCTCATCATTCTTCAGGTCGCTGAAGCGGAGCGAATATGACGACTCGGGACGGATGACCTCCGCCTGCGCGCCGGCACACAGGGCCAGCATCGCCAAAGCCGTGGATATATATCTATGTGTCATTTTGTTTCTGGTTCTGAATGGAGGCCCGGGAGATCCGGTCGGGGCGCTCTCGGGCCTCCGTATAAATGGTCGTCTAACTTATCTCACAATCACTTTATGGGCCTCTCCACCTGCATTTACGATATAAATGCCCTTGGGGAGACTGACGATATGGGTCATCGGAGCCGAGGCCACTGAGCTGACCACCTTGCCGTCGAGGCTGCTCACAGTCACCGGAAGGCCTTCGTAGCCATCCACAGCCACACGTCCTGTCAGACCACGCACATAGCGCCCGGAAGTGGCATCGATCACGCACTCCTCTACGCCGAGGGTTGATTCCTCGGTGATACCGTAGTTGGAGATGAGCACGAAGTAGTTGGTGGTGGGGTAAGTGGCCATGATGTAGAGCGCCACCCACTCGCGGTCGAGCATCTTCTCGGGGAGGTCAAACCGGAAGTCGGTCCAGCCATCGCCCACAAATACGCGGCCTATCTCGAATTTGGTGTCATCATCCCATACCTCGCCGAGGATTGTCACGTAGGGCATGCCGAGGCCGGTCCAGATGTTGAGGCGGAGCATAGCCTCTTTCAGACCCTTGGTGCTGAATTTGGGGAGCATCAGTATGCCGATGGTCTCCGCCTTCTCGGTGTTGCCCATGAGGCAGATGCCGGTATCGTTGGCGAAGGCATCGTTGACCGATTTCGGATTGGTCATGGTCCAGTTGGTATAACCCTCGGGGTCGGTGATGCGCAGGATACGCACCGGAGGATAGTCGAGCGAGGCATCGGTGAAGGTCTCCTCCATCGGAAGATCGTAGGGGGTGCCGAGCATATCGCTCATCCAGGGCATTGAGGGGGATTCGCCGGCCACATTGACCGGAACCACTCCGGCCCATTCCGAACGCAATCCGTTGTCGGGGGCTACAGAAAGCGCATACTCGCGGGCATCGCAGTCAAGGTCGGCCACTACGGTCCAGCCGTTCTCGGTGTTCTGGTATACACGGTAGCCGCACTGCGCCGGATCAACGTAGTATCCATTCTCACCTACTGTTGTGGGGGGATCCCACTTCATGAGCAGACGAAGGTTGTCTTCCGACACCGACCCGCTCAGATTCTGCACCTCGCCAGGGATGTCGTAACCGCAATATACATTTACGTCGGAGCGATGTCCGGCATAGCCGTTATAGATGGGTGTGATGGCAAGAAGATTGTCGCCCTGCACTGCATCCACACGCATTGTGATGCTCTCTCCGGGCTTACCCTTGACCACCTTGGTGTAGGCACCCTTCACTTCAACCTCAATCTCTGCATCGGCGGGAATCACATCGCCTGAAAGGAATTTGGTGGGAATGTCGAACTCTACATCAGCATATAGAGCCGCTTCGGGACCACCCTGACAGAAGATATTCTCTACCTCGGCCGGGCGCGGGCTGCTGACACCGGTCTTGGTAATGTCAATCTCCTTCACACGCAGACCTTTTTCAAAGGGGCCGATCTTTGCATATAAAGCTATATAATATGTGCCGGCTTCCGGAACAGCAAATACCTGCGATACACGATTGAATTCCTGATCCTTCTCCTGAGGCTTATAGTCGATAAGTTTCTTTACGGCTGTGGCCGGATTCAGGTCAGTGCAGAGCCATACCGATACCGATTGATTACGATACCATTCGCTGACGTTGGCCACATCAAGAGCCAGTTCGTAATCGGTCATAAGGTCGCTGAAATCCAACGGAGGTGAGAAGAGCCAGTCATCAGAACCACTGCCCGACGTGCTGGGATAGAAGTAACTTATATCCAGCTCGTTATTATAAATATAACCCCACACTTCACCATCGCTATTGCCATCGACTGCAGAGAATGCCTGAGCCTCCACTCTTGTAGGAGTCACATGGAACGGCATCTCCCACGGCTTGCCGGCAGTTATCATGTTGGAGTTTTGGGATACCTCCGAGAGAATGCCGCTATTGTCGGCCACTACTGTAGCCACATATCCGGCATAGGTGGATTCAGAAAGCGGACTGTCGAGCGGATATGTATTCTCGGATGTCACAGCGATCTCTTCGCCGTTCATATACACATGGTATACGAGATTATCGATATCCATATAGCCGGCATTTACTCCGCGAGTCACCTTGTCCCAGCTTATCATCGTGTCATCAAGCACTACATTCTCCGGAGCCGTCGGAGTGTCGAAACCGATGAAGATCTTCTTGTCGGCCATCGGACTCTTGAGAGTGCCGTTGCTTACCTCAAAGCTGAAATAGTGCAATCCGCTCTCCACACCCTTGAATTCCACTGTCACCTTGCTGCCGGCAGCTGCTGTGCCGGTGGCATAAGGCTCATCATCGAGATATGCGGTCCAGTCGAGATTGCCGGTAATCT
>JAIDKG010000139.1:14319-16730 GCA_029051525.1 Muribaculaceae bacterium | reverse complement strand
TCCTTGCAGCAAGTGACAAAATCCACTCCAAGGCTGCGACCCCTACGGCCCCGAAATTTTAAGGAACGCGCTCTTAGTTTTGCAACTATGGCATTATATCCGGCTGATTGGATGAAACTTGCTTTAAAGTACAATCCTTATGTTTTCGCTTGAATTTCCTCTTTTCAAGTTCAAACGCTGTATTGGAGCCATTTGCAGGAAATGCTTTTGCCACAATTCTTGCATGGACTTCATTTATTGAATCATGATTGAAAAGATTATGACTTAACGTTGCGTCAAGCTGGCGCAGTGCTTGAATCACATCTTTCCCTTTCAATTCAACAAATATGGATTTCCACTTTTCGTCAGATTTTGCAATTGAATCCTGTTTGGCCAATATCAGATAGTCACATTTGTTTCCATCTGAAATAATCTTTCCGTCAATCTGGTATGCCACACACAAGCGACGCTTGCCAAAGCGAAGTCTGTATGTGGTCTGAGTCTCCTTAATAGAGAGTTCAGAGCGTTCGGCCAATGGCAGTTTTGGCTCATGCGATTTTGAAAGAACAGTGTGCAATGACTCGGCCATATCACTGACAAATAATATCATTCAATTTATCCAGCTCTTCCTCTACAGTCTGGGAGGCTGCATCCAGATTAACGCCATTTACCATATAAATATCCTTATCAACAATATCTACGGCAGTACCCTCCGGAGTGAGATAGTATGCCGAGATGCTACCATAGGGAAGAATATATTTCTCCGGAACAATAGCGGTAGTAGCGTTCGGATCAATTGTGTAGGCTTCAGAGGCAGCCATCAATACATTGAGAGCTGAAAGGATATAAGGACTATGTGTAGTGATTGAAACCATCGAATGGTTCCCCTCAAACTTCTGGTTAGCTTCTTTGATTGATGCTACTATATGTCTCAGGAGATTGGCCTGAGATTCCGGGAACAGATTCTGTTCAATCTCCTCGATAAAGAATACAGCACCTTGATAGGTCATCAGATTCTTACTGAGTATACTTTCAGTCATCATGTGAGTCATGTCTGAGCCATCCTGCATAATTGAGTTTAGGATTTCAACTAAATCACTTTTACTCATGTTTGCAGTTGTGCCCACCACTCCGGTAAGAGCATTGACCATCACTTCAAGCGGAAGTGCCGACTGGACTCCGCTTGAAGCGTAGAAAGGAGATATTTCAGTCTTACTATCAGTGAGTCTTATTGTCTCACCTTTGGCAGGGTCATAGAAAAACTCCATATGAGGTGTAACCACAAGGGGAAGTGGATTGGCCTGACTATATGATTCACGAACCTCATCCCATTCAAAAAGAAAGTTGAATAGCAAATCAAAGTTCTTGGGACGATACCATGACTCTATATCCTTGATTGCTGATATTAGATTCCGTTCGGACGGAATAAAGCTCTGTCGCGCATTGTAAGGAGTAGCTCCCTTAATCGGGTCGATTTTTGCATTAGCATTAGGAGTTCCTTTAAACTCTATTTTATAGGTATCCCCTACATAGACAATCTCGCTATTGGCGGAGAAGAAAGTGGGGTCAAATCTATAAAACTTAATCAGTTCCTGTATAAATCGGTAATGATGAGTATAGAGATACGTGATAGTTTTCCCCATTCTTTTTTTTCCGATACACAGTTGCTTTTCCACCCAACGGCAATGGCTGCAAATCTTCAACAAAGTACTCTTACCAGTACTCTGCTTCCCAATAAATAGATTGACCGTTTTCAATTCAATAATGCCGGTATCAATGATTGGACCTATTGATTTTATCCGTAAGGTTGCCATATGTCTTGTGTTGGATGAATAACTGTTGCAATCGTAGGAACTGATTGTTAATGCAAAGATACGCAATCTTTATGGTTTAAACAAGCATCCAATTGGATTTGATTAAATTCCATTTTTCAGTCCATGTAAGAGCGCGCTCTAAAAAAATCGCCGCCCCGGCAAGGGCGGCGATTTCTATTGTGAGGTCAGGGGGTGTATGATCAGAGGATTACTTTCTTGCCGGCGATGATGTAGAAGCCGTGGGGGAGCTCTACTTCATTGCGGCCTATGTGGAGCTGCAGAGTCTGGGCACGACCGTCAGCGCTCACTACGAGCACTGCACATGCCTCGGGCGACTCGATGTAGACGCGGCCTGCGGCACTCCATACCTTCAGAGTGGCGGCTGCTGCCATCTCGGTAACACTTGTTGTTACCTGCTCGCCGCTGAAACCGGCTGAAGTGTAGATGCCGTTGTTGACAAATGTCAGGTCAGCGGTCTGTGGCTGACCCACGCCAGCGTTGAAGATAATCATCATGTTGGGGTTGGCATCGGTCACAGTGCAGGTAAACTTGTAGTAGCCTGTGGCGGGGTCTACGCTGAGAGCCTGACCGGGCCAATTGCCACCGGTGTAGTTCTTG
>JAIDKG010000139.1:0-14219 GCA_029051525.1 Muribaculaceae bacterium | reverse complement strand
TTGCCACCGGTGTAGTTCTTGGAAGTTGTCCATACCCATGCAGTGGCGGGATTCCATGAGTCATGCTCGAAGAATACGGCCTGCTCACCCTCTGCCATGGCGGGTTCGATTACCTCTGCAGGTTCCTCACGGTCGCCACCGATTACGGGGCCGCCGCCGCCGCCGTTAGGCTTCACGGTCCATGTCTCTTCGGGCATTGTCTCATCGGGCCATTCAGTCCAGGGCTGCTCCACGGGGGCCTCGCCATAGAGATAGAGGCCATCTTCGCCTACCTTGCCGGGAGCCTTGGTCTTGGCTGTGTCGAGCACATATACGCGGAGGTTACCCTTACCGGAGCAGTTGGCAGTGAGTTTGCCGTCGGTCACATTCTGCACGTCGCCGGTGATGGCATCTACATAACGGCCGTTGAGCACGCCGGTGAATGTAGCTTTACCGCTCATTGTCACGAGTACGTAGGAGTCGGTGTTGGCATCGGTGTAGCGGCGCTTGAAGGCGAAATTACCGGAGCAACCCTCGTTGCTGTACTGACCCTTACGCAGCGCGGGCACTGCGGCGCGGATCTTGTTGAGGCGCTGTATGTGGCGGGCCAGGGGGTAGGAAAGTGTGGAGGCCATGTTGCCGGTGGCATTGCTGTAGTCGGCGAAGTCATTTACCTCAACGTCACCCTCGATATAGCCGCCGAAGTAGGCGCGGCCTGTATCCTTGAGGGCGAGCACCGCACCCTTGTCGATATCCTTACCCTTCTGGAATTCCACCTCAGAACCGTAGTAAAGACAGGGGATGCCACGGAATGTGAACATCAGCGAGAGGTTCTCGGCCCATGTCTCCTGACTGCCCATGAAGCGGTAGTTGCTGTCGGGGGCATAGTCGTGGGAGTCTACATACACCACATTGTAGGTGGCGTCGTTGTAGAGGTTATCCTGACCGCGCACACCGTAGGCACCCGATGCGGAGTTGAAGTTCCAGTGCATGGCGAAGTCGATTACGCTCATGCCCGAGAAGTCGGAATGGTCGGGGGTGTGGTATTCGTTGCCGTTGAGTTTGGCGTTGTTGCTCTTGCGGAGGATGGCATCGGAGTGTCCGGCATCGTCGATGGCCGACTGATGGCAAGACTCCCAGTTGACGTGACCGCTTACGGTCTGATAATCCTGAGATCCCTCTTTTTCTTCCGGAATAGCCACTATATTATCCCATGATTTGGGATCCATATCCCAGGGATAGTCTTTATTCTCCTTCCAGGTGTAGTAGCAGGGTGAGGCATAGTAATGCTCGCCACGGTAGATTACCTCCATCGAGCGGGCGCATACCTCGCCATACATGAAGAAGGGGGTGTTGCCACGCTTTGCCTTGGCCTCGGGGCTGTCGGCGGCAGCGAGGAACTGCGGAAGGAAGTTCTTGTTGAATGCCAGACGCGGAATATGACCGGCCGTATCGATACGGAATCCGTCGACACCCATCTTGATGAAGCGGGAGTAGCAGTCTACGATATAGTTGCTGACAGCAGGGTTCTCGGTGTTAAGGTCTACGCAGTCGCCTGCGATCTGACCCCACCAGCGGGAGTTGTCGTCCCAGTCGAACCATGCCTTATGATGCCAGTAGTTGTGGATGTCATGATTCACATAGTCAGTATTCTTCATCATGTTCAGACGAGTGGCATACTGATCTTTCGGCTGCATCGAGGGGTAGTTGGAGGGGAGCTTGCCGCCATCGCTCTCGGGCACCACAAGCATTGAGGCGTTGATGTCGCCGAGGTCCTGAGTGTAGTCTTTGCGGAACATGCGGCAGAGGTTCTCCTCGCCGAAGTTGCCGGTGTGCTGAATCACGATGTCGAGGATGAGTTTCATGCCGCGTTTGTGCACCTCGTCGATAAGCTCCTGGAATGCCACATCAGCATCGGCCGCAGTTGCATCCTTAGCCACATAACGGTGGTCTACTTTCGAGAAGTCGAGCGCATGATAGCCGTGATAGTCAAGGCCGGAACCATTCTCCACCACAGGAGTGATCCACACGGCGGTGAAGCCGAGTGCCTTGATATAGTCGAGTTTATCAATCAGACCCTTGAAGTCGCCACGCCACTCGGGGTCGTTGATGTTCTTTTCACCATCCCAGCAATAAGTATTGTTGTTGGGGTCACCATCATAGAAACGCGTGGTCATCGCGAAATAGATGGTTTCGTCTCGGAAGTCGGTACGGTCGCCCACAAATGTGGCAGCACTTGCGCTTACGCCTACTGCTGCAAGAAGGGTGCCAGCCATTAAACCTTTAAGCCGATTCATTAGATGTTTAGTTAACAGTTAGAATGTAAGAATTATATGGAATTAACCAATTATGAATTAAGCCATACTCAGCACATAGCCCGGCGCCCCAAACTGAATCAAAGCGTCATGACCATGTACTGATTCTATACGTAATTGAGTTTTCCGCTGCAAATATAATAAATTTCACCCTATTGTAGGCATGTTTATGTTGCACAACATATTTTAACAGTCATTTCCCAACAATATTACTCTCCAACCGCACGATTTCACCCCCCCTTGTTGGGATGCACCCCGGTGCATCCGCCGCTTGCACGATGCATCCGCCCCGTTTTCGGATGCACCGGGGTGCATCCCTACATCTCCGAAAAAAGTCACCGGCCATGCCGACAGTATCTCTGTCAGCATGGCCGGTAGAAGGTTAGCTTTCAAGCTGCCGCGCTGCTGCGCGGGATGCCTGCATGAGGCCGGCTTACTTCTTCGAGCGGTTGCCGTAGCGGCTGCGGAACTTGTCGACACGACCTGCGGTGTCCACGAGTTTCTGCTTGCCGGTGAAGAAGGGGTGAGAAGCTGATGTGATCTCAAGCTTCACCAGGGGGTACTCTTTGCCGTCTACCTCGATTGTCTCCCTTGAGGCTACTGTTGAGCGAGTGATGAAGATCTCGTCGTTAGACATATCTTTGAACACCACTTCACGATAGTTGGAGGGATGGATGTCTTTTTTCATCTCTAATTTTTCTGCAGTTAAAATTTTTGTTTCGATTGCTTCGGTTGCCGTCAATTCCGGGCTGAGGGAAGCTCTCCGCGGCGCTTTCTGGCTCCCGATGGGGCGTAGCAGGTCGCGATCCCGCTACTTTCGGCCTGCAAATTTACGAATTTTTCCCCAATTGACAAAATTTCCACACCCCTACCCTCGCTTTTTCGCCCGTTTTTCGCAATCTATCCTCATTTCCTGTTATCTATCATAAGGCGCCGACAGTGCAAATCTTGCAGTCTGTCGGCGCCTCATTATGACGCAGTTGCGGAGAGCTACCGGGATTGTCGCATCACATAAAGCAGAGTATCAGCACCTGGGCCACGATTACTCGCATAAACATCGTGAGCGGATACACTGTGGAGTAGGCCACGGCCGGTGAGTCGTTGTTGGCCACCTTGTTGGCATAGGCCAGTGCAGGAGGATCGGTGTAGCCGCCGCTCATCATACCGATGATGCTGAGATAGTTCATCTTGTAGCGGCCTCGGGCCAGCAGACCCACCACCAGCAGCGGGATGAAGGTTATAAGGAAACCATAGCCCACCCATGTGGCGCCCTGAAGATTGAACACTGTCGAAGCGAAATTCTCACCGGCCGCTATTCCCACCGAAGCAAGGAATAGACAGATGCCTATCTCGCGCAGCAGTAGATTGGCCGAGGAATTGGTGTAGGTCACAAGATGCAGGCGTGTGCCGTAGGAGCTGATCAGGATGGCCACCACCAGCGGACCGCCGGCCAGACCGAGTTTCATCGGCACCGACATGCCGGGGAACTGCAACGGGATGCTACCCACAAGAATGCCGAGGAAGATACCGATAAACATCGTGATCAGATTCGGCTCGTTGAGGCGTTTCATCGAGTTGCCGAGCTTGGCGGCCACAGAGTTGATGTCGTCGAGCTTACCCACCACTGTGATACGGTCGCCTATCTGAAGGCGGATGTTGGGCGAAGCGAGGAGGTCGACACCGGCACGGTTCACACGGGTCACATTCAGTCCGTAGGCGGTGCGCATATGGAGCGATCCGAGTTTGGCACCGTTATATTCTGTCTTTGTCACCACGATACGGCGCGACACGATGGGACCCTTCTCCATCTCCCACTGCTTCTCCACTTTGGGTCCGAGGAAGCGTGTGAATACCTCCTCATCCTGAATCGAGCAGATGATCAGCACCAGGTCGCCCATTTCGATCTTGTCGTTGGCAGTGGGGATCACAAGTTTGCCGTCGGGACGCTCGATGCGCGAGAGCACGAAGTCGGCCGATATGAGGGTGTGGAGCTTGCGTATGTCGAGGCCCTGCACGAGTTCGTTGGTCACACGATAAGTCACACGGTGGGGAGCCATAAGCGAGGCTTTCTTGTCATCCTCCACCTCGGCTATCTCTTTGCTTACATCCACCTTGAATACCTTCTTCACGATAATCATGGTCAGGATGATACCCACCACACCGAGGGGATAAGCGGCGGCATATCCCATCGACATCTGCTGGCTTATGCCATAGGCATCTTCATGCACCTGCAGCACTGTCTGCTGTGCGGCACCGAGACCGGGAGTATTGGTCACCGCGCCACTCATGATGCCCACCATCTCCTGGAGCGATGTAGCACCCTCCGAACCTCCCTGCAGGAAGTAGATGACCAGCATCACCACCACATTGAGGGCGATGCCGGTAAGCGCCAGACCATTCATCTTCAGTCCCCCCTCCTTAAATGAGGAGAAGAAACCGGGACCCACCTGCATACCGATCGAGAAGATGAAGAGTATCAGACCGAATTCCCGAAGGAAGTGGAGTGTGTCGGGCTGCACGATATAGCCGAAATGGCCCATCAGCAGACCCACGAAGAGCACGAAGGTCACACCGAGCGACACTCCGAAAATCTTGATCTTGCCGAGATAGATACCGGCGAAGATCACAAAAGAATACAACAGTATCGTGCTGGCCAACGATACTGAGTGAGGCTTGAGCAAATCAATTAGCCAATTCATTTTTGTATAATATTGTTATTGTTGATTTTTCCCTGTAGAGAAACCGCCATCGTCGCGCTTCGGATCACTACTCTCGCAATATCCGGCGCTGCCGACAACCAATCAGAGTGCAAAATTACACAAAATTTTCCTAAATTTGCAGTGAGTGGCTTACCTTTTTTAACATTACGCGCGTTAATTGTATAGGATTACCTCAGTTGCGACCGAAATCCTCGGCATTAGGGTGACAGGATTACCTCGGCTGCGACCGAAATCCTCGGCATTAGGGTGAATTCTTCGGTAATCGCACTCCGGGCATCCTCCTCTCTACCCTACCCTCATGGTTATTGCAACAACTCAAATTATAAACATATATATAGATGAAGAAAATACGTGCTGCCGTAGTGGGCTACGGCAATATAGGCCGCGCGGCCCTGGAGGCTCTTCAGGAGGCTCCTGATTTTGAAGTGGCGGGCATCGTGCGCCGCAATCCGGCCGACCGCGAAGGGATCGCGGCCGACATCGAGGTAGTGAGCGATATCGCGCAGTTGCGCGATGTCGACGTGGCTATCCTGGCCGGTCCTACACGCCATATCGAGGAGCAGGCAAAGGCAATCCTCGCCAAGGGTATCAACACTGTCGACAGTTTCGACATCCACTCTCAGATTCCGGCTCTCCGTTCGGAGCTCGATGCTGTGGCCAAGGCTCATGAGGCGGTGAGTGTGATTTCGTCGGGCTGGGATCCGGGTAGCGACTCGGTGGTGCGCTGCCTTATGGAGGCTATCGCCCCGAAGGGTATCACCTACACCAATTTCGGTCCGGGCCGCTCTATGGGCCACACCGTGGCCGTGAAGGCTATCGAGGGTGTGAAGGATGCTCTCTCCATGACGATCCCTCTGGGCACCGGCATACACCGCCGCATGGTCTACATCGAGCTCCTTCCGGGCTACGAACTCGCCGAAGTGGCTGCCGCCATCAAGGCCGACCCCTACTTCGCTTCCGACGAGACGCATGTGATGGCCGTGGAATCGGTGGATCAGCTCAACGATGTGGGCCACGGTGTGAATATGGTGCGCAAAGGTGTATCCGGCTCCACCCACAACCAGCTCCTTGAGTTCGACATGAAAATCAACAATCCGGCTCTCACCGGTCAGGTGCTCGTATGCGTGGCCCGCGCCGCAATGCGCCAGCTGCCGGGATGCTACACGATGATTGAGATTCCGGTGGTAGACCTTCTCCCCGGCGACCGCGCCGACTGGGTGAAGAAACTCGTCTGACACCTCGCCGCGCCATTCAGCAAAACGCAAAGCATTTACAATCCCTACCAGGCGAATAAGGAAAGGCTCCGCCGCATCATAATGGAGATGCGTGCGGAGCCTTTATCATTCTATCCTTCCGTAAGGGGGGGGGCAAGACTTATCAGGTGAGTTTGCGATAGCGGATACGGTGGGGAGTGTCGAGGCCGCCGTCGCGCTTCTTGCGATACTCCTCATAGTCGGAGTAGCTACCCTCGTAGAATGTAACCTTGCTGTCGCCCTCGAAGGCGAGGATATGGGTGGCGATACGGTCAAGGAACCAGCGGTCGTGGCTTACCACCACGGCGCAGCCTGCAAAATTCTCCAGACCCTCCTCAAGGGCGCGGAGCGTGTTGACGTCGATATCATTGGTCGGCTCGTCGAGAAGAAGCACGTTACCCTCCTCTTTGAGTGCCATAGCCAGATGCAGGCGGTTGCGCTCTCCGCCGGAAAGCACGCCGATCTTCTTCTCCTGGTCGGCTCCGGTGAAGTTGAAGCGGGAGAGATATGCGCGGGCGTTCATATCACGGCCACCCATACGGAAACTCTCCACACCCTGCGAAATCACCTCATATACACTCTTTTCGGGCAAGAGGTCCTTGTGGCTCTGGTCGACATAGGCGATCTTTACGGTCTCACCGACATCGAATGTGCCTCGATCCTGCTTTTCCAGCCCCATGATGAGCTTGAAGAGGGTGGTTTTACCGGCACCGTTCGGACCGATCACACCCACAATGCCGTTGGGAGGAAGCATGAAGTTGAGTCCGTCGAAGAGCACCTTGTCGCCATAGGCTTTGCCGAGGTCGATGGCCTCGATTACCTTGTTGCCCAGACGCGGACCATTGGGGATATAGATTTCCAGTTTCTCCTCGCGGGCCTTCTGGTCTTCGTTGAGCAGACGGTCATAGCTTGAGAGTCGGGCCTTACCTTTGGCCTGACGGGCCTTGGGAGCCATGCGCACCCATTCCAGCTCGCGCTCCAGTGTCTTGCGGCGCTTTGAAGCCTGTTTCTCCTCCTGGGCCATACGCTTGGTCTTCTGGTCGAGCCATGAGGTGTAGTTACCCTTCCAGGGGATACCCTCGCCACGGTCGAGTTCGAGAATCCAGCCGGCCACATGGTCGAGGAAGTAGCGGTCGTGGGTCACGGCGATCACAGTGCCGGGATATTGCTGGAGGTGCTGCTCAAGCCAGTCGATCGATTCGGCGTCGAGATGGTTGGTAGGCTCGTCGAGCAGCAGGATGTCAGGCTGCTGAAGGAGGAGGCGGCAGAGAGCCACACGACGGCGCTCGCCACCCGAAAGGGTGGCAATCTTCTGGTCGTCGGGGGGACAGCGCAGGGCGTCCATAGCACGCTCCAGCTTATTGTCGATGTTCCAGGCATCGGTGGCGTCGAGCTTATCCTGAAGCTGTGCCTGACGGTTGATGAGCTGGTCCATCTTGTCGGGGTTTTCGAGCACCTCCGGATCGGCAAAGGCATTATTTACCTCATCATATTCCTTGAGAAGCTGCATGATGGGAGCCACACCCTCCTCCACGACTTCGCGCACTGTCTTGTCGGGGTCGAGCTGCGGTTCCTGCTCCAGATAACCCACCGAGTAGCCGGGTGAGAACACCACCTCACCCTGATAACTCTTGTCGAGTCCGGCGATAATCTTAAGCAGTGTAGATTTACCGCTGCCGTTCAGACCGATGATACCGATCTTGGCACCATAGAAGAATGAGAGGTAAATATCTTTAAGTATCTGTCGCTGCGGGGGTATGATTTTGCTCACACCCACCATTGAGAATATTATTTTCTTGTCGTCGGCCATAATGGTCAGTTATATTGATCGTTAAGGTCTGTTTGGTCTGTTTGTGGCGAAGCCTCGCATTATTTCAGCGCACCCTTGCGGGCGGCCGATGTGCGGTAGCCGCAGCTCACGCGCCCGTGGGCGATATTATTGAGTTTCGCACGGATCATCTGCTTGCGGATGGCCGAGATATGGTCGGTGAATACCTCGCCGAGCAGATGGTCATACTCATGCTGGATGATGCGCGATGCGAAACCGCGGAACTCCTCGTCGTGGGGCTGGAAATTCTCATCAAGCCAGCGCAGACGCACATGTTCATGGCGCGTCACGTTCTCGTTGACTCCGGGTAGCGAGAGGCACCCTTCGGCGCGGCTCACAGGTTTCTCATCCTCGATAATCTCCAGTTCGGGATTGATGAGCACTTTCTTGAAGCCGGCACATTCCGGAAACTGGTCGGCAAGCACGCTGCCGTCAATCACAATCAAAGCGATTGATTTTCCGATCTGGGGAGCGGCAAGACCTACGCCATCGGAGTTATACATGGTTTCCCACATATTCTCGATGAGCTGCTTCAGATCGGGGTAGTCGGGGGTAATGTCTTCGGCCTCTTCGCGAAGCACGGGTTGGCCGAGAAGATATATAGGTAGTATCATTCAAAAATAAATATAAATGCAGACGCTTCCATCCTCACGGGAAGAAGCATCTGCAAATATGGGAAGAATTCTCCGATTCTGCAAGTATTTCGCTAAAAATCGTAGAGTTTTCCGGGTAGAGACCTGCAATTATACTGTGAGGCCATCACTTCGCCGTAGGCTCCGGCCGAACGGAAGGCGAGCAGGTCGCCGCGCGAAGTGACCGGAAGCAGCTCCGACTCGCCGAAGCGGTCGGACGATTCGCAGATCGGTCCTACCACATCGTAGCGCTCGCAATGGTCCGACTGCGAGGTGAGATTCTCTATCTTATGATGCGCCTGATAAAGGGCCGGACGTATGAGGTCGGTCATACCGGCATCGGTAATCACAAAGCGTTTCCCCACACCCTGCTTCACATAGGTGACGCGGCTTATCAGCGAGCCGCACTGCCCGGTCACTGCCCTACCGAGCTCGAAATGCAGTTCCTGACCGTGACGCAGTTTCAGACACTCGGCGAATATACCGAAGTATGCCTCGAAGTCGGGGATAGGATGCTCATCGGGATGATCATAGTCAATGCCGAGTCCGCCACCTACATTGAGTGTGGGGATGTCGTAACCGGCATACTCCTCCTGAAGGGCATTGATGCGCTCGCAGAGTATCCGGTATGGGGTGAGGTCAGTGATCTGCGAACCGATATGGAAATGCAGTCCGCGGAAATCCACCTCCTGCGCCTCGCGGCATCGCTCCATCAGAGCCGGAAGCATTGACATGGCTATGCCGAATTTATTTTCGGCAAGTCCGGTGGTGATGTAGTGGTGGGTGTGGGCATCAATCTCGGGATTGACACGAAGCGCCACGGGTGCCTTTACACCCATTTCGGATGCTATTGAGATAATCACCTCAAGTTCTTCGGCCGATTCCACATTCAGGCATCCCACACCAAGACGCAGGGCTTCGGCAATTTCGCGGTCGGTCTTTCCGACTCCGGCAAATACCACATCGGCCGCTGCGAATCCGGCCGCGATGGCGGCCTCGATTTCGCCGAGGCTCACGGTGTCGGCACCCAGTCCGGCACCGGCAATCACCTTAAGCAACTCCGGATTGGAATTAGCCTTCACGGCATAATGCACATGGAAGCCATCATGATCAGCACCGCGATTGATTGCCTCGAGCGTGGCGCGGAGCAAAGCTATGTCGTAGTAATAGAAGGGCGTGGGAGTCTCCGCAAAACGCTCCACCGGGAATTGAGTCGGCCCGGTTGCCGCAAGCCGGGATTCGGCTTTATTATTTTGATTCATAATCTGCTGGTAATTGTCTTAAAAGAGGTGACTGCTAAGAGCCTTGAGTGCCTCCACTTTATCGGAGCTGCGTATGAGCAGTGAGATATTGTAGTTGCTGCCGCCATAGGAAATCATTCTCACCGGGATGTCGCGCAGGGCATTCACCACTTCGGCCTCAAAGCCTCGGTTCTGCCATTCCAGGTCGCCCACCACACAGATAATCACCATGTCGCGGTCTACCGTCACATCGCCCAGCTCGGAAAGCTCGCCGCATATTGCATCGAGATTGCAGCAATTGTCGATAGTCACCGACACACCCACTTCCGAAGTAGTAATCATATCGATCGGGGTGCGGTATTTCTCGAAAATCTCGAATACCTTGCGCAGAAATCCGTAGGCAAGGAGCATATGACTGCTCTTGATCTTGATGGCAGTGATTGAATCCTTGGCGGCCACAGCCTTGATGCAGCGGGTGGAGGGGGCATTATATATTGTGGTACCTTTAGCCTGCGGCTCCATAGTGTTGAGGAGTCGCACGGGGATGTTGCTGCGCTTGGCCGGGAGCACACATGTGGGGTGCAGTATCTTCGCACCGAAATATGCCAGCTCGGCAGCCTCCTCGAAATGCAGCTCACCTACAGGCGATGTATTCTCCACAAATCGGGGGTCGTTGTTGTGCATTCCATCGATATCGGTCCATATCTGTATCTCTTCGGCATCTATTGCCGCCCCTATGAGCGATGCGGTGTAGTCGCTGCCGCCACGCTGCAGGTTGTGGATACGTCCGCGATGATCGAGGCATATGAAGCCCTGAGTGAGGTATGTGCAGTGACCGGGATTGGCGGCGAGCAATTCGCCGAGATGGCGGCGTATATACTCCTCATCGGGTTCGCCGTCGGCTCCGGTACGCATGAAGTCGGTGGCATCGAGCAGCACCACATCCATACCCTCCTGAAGCATATACAGCTCCACAAGATTAGTGGATAGACGCTCTCCATAGGCCACAATCGATTTCTGAGTGAGTTCGTCGGCCGGAGCGCTGACACAATCACGCAGTTGGGCAAAGAATGTGTCGAGCCTACGTGCGGCCTCTTCGCGGAGCGAGAGGTCGGAGAGCAGTTCGGCGGCCACATTGCGATATGTCTCCTCAAGCAGACGCAGCATCGAATTGGCCTCATCGACCTTACCGGCCACCACGGCATCGGAAATCTCGATAAGATTATTGGTAGTGCCCGACATAGCGCTCAGCACCACCAGAGCCTCTCCCTCATCGGCCACCAGAGCCGACATATTCTTCATTCTTTGGGCAGTTCCTACAGAAGTGCCCCCAAATTTCATTACCTTCATTAAACCTATTTACCTGTGAAATTCAATCTATTACCTATTATAATCCGGATGATTCACAACTCATCCGGATGCGGGGAAGCGACTGAGTGAATATTACCTCAACCCGCTGAAGTCAAGTGTGGCGGAACGTGAATTGAGCCAATCAGTAAGGATTATCACTGCGGCAGTCTTATCGTGGAGTTCCTTGCATCGGCGGTCAGACTTCTTCACGCCGGCCGCTATCATGCTCTGCATCGCTATTGCGGAAGTGAACCGTTCATCCATCCTCTCCACCGGCATCTCCGGCATCTCCTTTTTCAGCCGTCGGATAAACGGCTCAATATATCGGGCCGACTCCGAGTCCTCCCCTTTCAGCGTGCGGGGCAAACCCACCACAATCAGATCCACACCCTCACGCGGACAATAACTTTTCAGGAAGTCCATCAAGTCGCATGTGCGCTGAGTGGGCAGACCATTAGCTGCGATGCGCAGAGAGTCGGTCACTGCCACTCCGCATCGTTTCTGCCCATAGTCTATAGCAAGTACACGTCCCATGCTGCAAATTTAATCATTTTTCCTGAAAATCCGCTATTTTCCTCTACTTTTTAAGTCGGACCAGTCCGACCTGTCGGACTTGTCCGACCTGTCCGACCTGTCCGACCGGTCCGACCAGTCCGACCTGTCCGATCGATCCGACCGGCCCGACCCAAAACCAGCACAGGAGGCCGCGCCATAGCGCAGCCTCCTGTCAGTTTTGGTGTATTCGGGAGCGATTACTTGCCGAAATAGCGCTTGTAGAGACCGTAGAAGCCACGGCCGTGACGAGCCTCATCCTTTGCCATCTCATGAACTGTGTCGTGGATAGCGTCGAGGTTCTGTGCCTTGGCGTTCTTGGCGATACGCATCTTGTCTTCGTTGGCGCCGGCCTCAGCGTGCATGCGCTTCTCGAGGTTGGTCTTGGTGTCCCATACCATGTCGCCGAGGAGCTCGGCAAACTTGGCAGCGTGCTCAGCCTCCTCCCATGCATAGCGCTTGAAAGCCTCAGCGATTTCGGGATAACCCTCGCGGTCGGCCTGACGCGACATGGCCAGGTACATACCTACCTCTGTGCACTCACCCATGAAGTGGTTGTTGAGGTCTTTGATCATCTCCTCGTCGCAGCCTTTGGCTACACCGATCTCATGCTCAGTCACAAACTTGAGCAGTTCGTCGGCGTTCATCTCTTTGAATTTCGACTGGGGTGCGCCGCACTGGGGGCACTTCTCGGGAGCTGTCTCACCCTCTGCGATGTAGCCGCAGATGGTGCAAATCCATTGTTTTGCCATACTTATATATATTGATTTTTTAGTGTTAGCTCTTGCAGGTTATCATACTGTAAGCGTAGAGAGCCAATATCGCCTGTCAGGGCATAGCCCAAGCCGGACGATATCTTTTGCTTTAGAGTTTGTTTCTTAATATTAACACGTGATTGGCGATATTGTTGCATCGGGAGCGTACGGTTTTTGAGTCTTCCAGCCACCTGTAGCGGACAATGAGAGGGCATTTGTCCGATATCGTACACCACCCATTTCCGCCACTCCACTCATTAGCACACACTTACATTTTTGGCACGCGAATTGACTCCTCTTTTGGCAAAGTATCGCCGATTCGGCTGATCTAACCTTTTTATTGATTTTTAACATGGACCGAGATATTCCACAATCGCAACGCCGGCGCCGCCGCATGCTCCGCATCCTCCCCTGGGTGGCCGGCGGGGTGCTGCTCATCGGTGGCCTGATCGGCCTATCGGTGTGGCTGGAGCGCGGAGTGAAAGAGCGCGACCTCACTTTCAGCACCGCCGAGACCGGCACCATCGAGAGCGCCGTGACATCGACCGGACGCATCACTCCGGCCTACGAAGAGATTATCGTTTCACCCGTGAGCACCCGCATCCTTGAGGTATATGCACATGCGGGCGACCTCGTGGAGCGCGGCACACCCCTGCTCCGACTCGACACCGAAAGCGCACGCACCGACTATCAGCGACGCGCCGACGAACTCGCCATGAAACGCAGCGAAATCCACACCCAGTCGCTCAGCGACGAGACCCGCCTCACCGACCTCGAGATGCGCATCAAGACCAAACAGCTCGCCGTGGAGCAACTCCTGGCCGATTACCACAGCGAAATCCGGCTCGACAGCATCGGCAGCGGCACCGGCGAACGGGTGAGTCAGGCACGACTCGCATGGCAGACAGCCCGACTCGAACTGGATCAGATGCAGCGCCAGCTCGAGAACGAACGACGCATATGCCGCGCCAATGCCCAAAGCAAACGCCTCGAAGAGAATATCTCACGCCGCACTCTCCTGGAGGCATCGCGCACTCTCGATGAGGCTCGCCTGGCCGCTCCCCACGCCGCTACCCTCACCTATCTCAACACCAATGTGGGAGCCACCGTAGCCGCCGGCGATCGACTCGCCGTGCTCTCCGACCTCTCCACCTTCAAGGCCGAAGGGGAAATCCCCGAAGGACATGCCGACAAACTCACGGCCGGCGCTCCGGTGCAGGTGCGCGTAGGCTCGCACTCCTACTCCGGACAGGTGAGTCACTACAATGCCCAGTCATCATCGGGGGTGATACCATTCGTGGTGCGACTTGATTCGGCCGACGCCCCGGGACTCCGTTCAGGCATCACGGCCCATATCAGCCTGATCTACGACGAGAAACCGGGTGTGACACGCATACGCAACGGCTCCTTCTTTCATGGTCCCGGCGAATATTTCCTCTACGTGCGCACCTCCCCCAATCGATTAGAGCGCCGCAAAGTAAAACTCGGCGACAGCAACCCCGACTATATCGAGGTAGTCAGCGGTCTGAACCCGGGCGAGACCGTAGTAATCTCCGGCATCGACTCCAACCGCCCCTCCCTCCCCCTCAAAGAC
>JAIDKG010000138.1 GCA_029051525.1 Muribaculaceae bacterium | reverse complement strand
TGTCAGGGAGTCCGTCAATGTTGGCTCCATAGAGGCAATCGTCATGGTTGCCACATATAAAGATTTTATGTTTGTATGGCAAGTCACAAAACCAGTTGAGGAAATCAAGGGCCTCCTGTTCGGTGCCAACCATACAGAAGTCGCCTGAATGTACTACCACATCGGCCTCAGGTAAATCCCGGAGCCGATGGTGGCAGTTGTGAGTGTCGGAAAGGTGGAGTATTTTCATCGCTATTCATTTTTAACGGCAAAGATATGAATTTCGTGTCTCATTCTACGCTACAGAAATAATATATTAGGCTGTATCGCAAAATGCGTCACCCTTGGTGTAATTTTGTGCTCATAAATGAATGTCGTGATATTTTTTTGGTGCGCAAATTGATTGCGCACGGGTATTATAGTTTTGCCGTCAAATCAAAAAAACAATGGATATGAAACAGATACAAGGATATGACGTAAAGATATTTACGGACAACATTGAGGAGAACGCCTTGGCGCAGATCAAGGAACTGCTTTCGATTGACGTATTTTCCGACAAGAAGATACGTATCATGCCCGACGTTCACGCCGGGGCCGGTTGCGTCATAGGGTTCACAGGCGATCTCGGCGACAAGGTCATCCCCAATATTGTTGGCGTTGACATCGGTTGCGGTATGCGCATCCTCAATCTCGGCAAACTTTCCGAGATAGACTTTCACGCATTCCACGAGCATATACTTGGCAATGTTCCTTCCGGAATGTGGGTTCGTGAAGATAAGCGAGGCTTCAAACCACTTGTCGGCGAGGAAATGGAAATCTACCGTGAGGCAAAGCAACTTGTGACCGAACTTTACTGCTATCGTGAGATTAAAGACTCAGGACGCATCAATAAGGCTATCGGATCGCTCGGAGGCGGCAACCATTTCATCGAGCTTGACAAGGACGATGAAGGTAATGTTTACCTTGTGATTCATACCGGTTCGCGTAACCTCGGTAAGCAGGTCGCCGACATCTATCAGGCAAAAGCCGTGAAGCACCTTACCTACGGTGCCGATGAGTTTGAGGAAACAATCAAACGTACCATTGAGGAGTACAAGGCGGCAGGTCGTCGGTCAGAGTTGCAGAGCGTCATAAAGAAGATGCGCAAGGAACATCAGGACGCTGAGCCGAATCTACCCGCCGCACTTTGCTATGTCGAGGGAGAAGGGCGTGAGCACTATCTCCACGATATGCGACTCTGCCAGCGATGGGCTGTGCTCAACCGTAAACTTATATCTCTATTGCTTATGCGGTTCTTCCCCGGTGTGGAGGTAAAAGAGGAATTTGAATCCGTCCACAATTACATTAGTGACGACAATATCATCCGCAAAGGCTCAATCTCCGCCGCCAAGGGTGAGCGTTGCATTATTCCTCTGAATATGCGCGATGGTTCATTGCTTTGTACCGGCAAGGGTAATCCGGACTGGAACTTCTCGGCACCTCACGGAGCCGGACGTGTATTGAGCCGTACTCAGGCCTACGAGAAAATCACGATGGAGGACTTCGAGGCATCCATGAAGGGTATATATTCGGAGTCGGTCAACGACTTCACCCGCGACGAGTCGCCGATGGTCTATAAACCGGCTGAGGAAATCATTGCCAACATCGGCGACACAGTCACCATCGACACAATCATCCGTCCAATCTTTAATTTCAAGGCATCAAAATGAAAACTATCAAATCCCCCGAAGGAGTGGCTCTCCTGATGGAAAATCTCTGGCTTCGCCATAAAACCGGAATGAAGCAGCGGCCATGTAATGTCTTTATGGTAGAGCTACCACCTCTGACAGAGGAAGAACTGGCCGAGACTCGACAAAAGACACAGGATGATGCCTACCCGGATGATGACCCTGAGGTAGTCTATGGCGCATGGATATAGTAGCGACGAATAATGCGGAGCGTGTCGTATTGACTTCAATCCATAATTATGGTAAAGATTAAGAGTGTTGATTCTATATTGGGATATTAGAGAAATGCTGTCTCGATATTTGAGACAATGACAGCTTAATTTTGCAACCGATAACATAAAAGAAATAGTATGAAACTCGCAGAAGCATT
>JAIDKG010000137.1 GCA_029051525.1 Muribaculaceae bacterium | reverse complement strand
ACACAATCCCCTTACTACCCTTCTTTCCCCTATTACGCCTCTTAGCCCTATATCACCTCATATCCAATATTTAGCCCTATTAGCCTTATTAGCCTTATTGGCCTTATTTGCCCTATTAGCCTTATTTGCGCCCTATTAGCCCTATTGGCCTTATTGGCCCTATTAGCCTTATTTGCGCCCTATTAGCCTTATTGGCCTTATTAGCCCTATTAGTCTTATTGGTCCTAATAAGAAGAGCTCCACCCGGCGAAACCGGATGGAGCTCTTTTCACAATAAGCTGTAGTCTATATTTATCGGCGAGGCGACACCAATTTGCGTGTCGATACTCTACCATCGGCACCGCGAGTCACCTCAACTGTAATCTCTCCCGCAACAGGAGCACTCACCTGCATACCCTGCAGATTATAGTAGCTCACCGATTCAGGAGCCACCAATGACTCATCGGCTCCAAGCTCGGTCACACCACTTGTACCATATCGCAACTCTCTACAGTTGAGCACCTCGCCATTATACTCATCATGTACTGCCACCACCACACGCAGTTTGCTGCGGTCCTGAAGCAATAATTCTCCATTCAGATTCTTTGCCTCCTGAAGATCAAGGCTCACCTCGAAGGGGAAGGTCTCATCGGCATTGATATCCTCCACGTCGGCATAGTACAGACCATAGCTGCGGGTCATGATAACCACATCATTATACACCGCATCCATAATCGGGTTAGGACCCTCCACGAGATAGTCGAAATCTGACGGCCATATACCGGTCTGCCCCTGATAGTAATTGCTCTGGAACCATGTGGGATCCCCCTTGCTCAGGCCATCGGCCACCACAAGGCATACCAGCTTCATTTGATTCTTCACCGGTGCCACAAAGGTTACCTCTCCTTTCAGTTCAAGCTTGTCGGCCGATACACTCTCCCAATCGCAATCGAATGAGATATCCGCCGGAGTGAATCGATCCTGCATCTCCTCCCACACCTCGGGAGCTCCGAATGCCATCTCCTTGATGCGATCGCCGAAATAGGGGTCGGTCTCTCGCATGCGGTCTATCCAGAGAGTGGGCTGTGCCGGAGCCGGATTGGGAAATTCCTCAGGCTTGATCACTGCCATCACATCCTGACTATGATACGACACTGCCACCACCATATCTCCATACTTCTCCATCAGCATCTCCAGACCCAGAGCGCCACGCGGGCAGAAACCGCAGTCGGTAGCCGTATACTCCTCAAGGAGCGGTCGGCGCACCGGCACATACGACCATACGGCCACCTTCGATTTCTGTGCGGCTCCGGAATATGCGTTGTCGGAACCATTGACACCGGTCACCTTCACAGTCACCTCATCTTCTCCTTTCACCATCAGACCAGTGAGCGGCAATTTCGCAGTCTGCGAAGCAAAGAGCGAGCCGGGGATCGGAGTGTCGAGTTCAAATTCTTTCTTCTGCTCGCGACCATCGGAATAGTTGTAGGTGAGTTCAACCGATTTCACCGGCTGAATACCGCAGTTGTAGAGCTTCACGGGGAGTTCTACCCATTTACCTACTCCGGCATTTACCTCATCGGCCACTTCATATTGCACGGCATTCTCGCCGATTCCACCCACTGTGATCTCAAAGGGCACGAATGTGCCGGGGCCGCCGGCCACCGTATTCCACTTGCTGAAGGTGCGCGACGCCAGCACATAGATACCATGACCATTCGGATCACTCTTCTCCTTGATCACTGCCACGGGGCTCTGCTGCTCCTCTGTGTCGCGTGCTGTCACAGTGAATGAATAACCGATATACACACCATCCGCACCGATTTCATAGGGGGAATCGAGCTTAAGGCTCGCTTTCCCGTCGGCACCTACGCTCACTTCGCGGCTCACCACATCGGGGGTGAATTCAGAATCCTTCAGATCCAGATTTGTGGCCACCCACACCGAATAATCACCCACACCATCGGTGGCTCTCACCGGGAAGGTAATCTCATTGAGTGTAAGTCCGGAGAATCGTTCGCCACTCAGGTAGGTTCCCACCTGATAAGTCTCCGCCTTATAGGTGCCCCACCATTGAGGGGCATCTGCATAGTCGGCATACACTGTTGTGGCTCCCGCTGCCGGAAGTGCCACCGCACACATCAGCCCCCACAGGAGCCCTGCGCCTTTCGCAGTAAAAATCTTCTTCATTCAGTTTGTTTGGTTTATATTGAATAGATAATCTATCTTGGGATATCTGTCAAACTTTCGACAGCTGCGACCGGGCAATCAGAAAACTGTCCGGAAGAGCAAGTTTTCTCACTCACTTCCCGGACAGCTGCCTTCATCATGAATTCTAAGTCGTCATCTATCTAAAAGTCATCTTTCTCATTGGTACTCTCCTGCCGGCTGGTCAACATCGCTACCGGGATTCGCGCCTAATTGCTCAATAACCCGCTGCAGGAATCTAATGCAAATATACAAGAAGTTTTTCACACTGCCAAACATTAATTGACATTTATTGCAGAATATTCCATCAATTTACAGATATGATGTATAGCAAATTTCCCGGCTACCTATATCAACATCCTCATCTCCATCCCAAATCCTGACAAATTTCCCAACAACTCCCCCTTTCCACCACCTCTGCAGCACTCCATCATAGTAAAATGCTCAATCTTACTTACCGCCACTTCTTAATACATCTTACCGCCACACCCTCATTTACCCCCACGCCATGCCCCTCCGCACCCGATTATACGAGAATGAGGGCCAGCAGAGCAAGGAGCGCGGCGGCATAGAGAGGTGGCCGGTAGAGCGGCACGCCACCGTCGGCACGGCGCGCTACCGGGGCCACGATGGCTCCCGGCAACCAGCGCGGCACACAGCGGTGACGGTGTATACCGAATGCGAAGAGCGCCACCGCTGCGAGCCAGAGAGTCACCGTCCATCCGGAGGGTGATAAATCAAGCACATGTTGACCACCCGTTTCCAGCACTGCATATAGGATCTGCACCAGATGATCGATTCCCCACGCGAGCCACTCCCATTGCACTCCGCAGGCCACCAGAAGTATATGTGCCATCCCGGCCATCATCAGCACCGGCAGAATCGGCGCCATCACAAAATTGCAAAACATGAAATTCAGCGGTATCGCCCCGAAATATCTGGCCGTTACGGGCCATGTCATCCCTGTGGCCACCAATGTGACAAGCATCATCGATACCACACCGTAAAGGCGCTTATGATGCCGCATATTCACCGGATTGAGAGGTTGCATAAAGAGGCACAGACCCGCCACACAGAGGAAACTCAACTGAAATCCCACATCCCAGAGAGCCTCCGGCGCAAGGAGCAGAATCACCACACCGGCCATACATACTCCATAAAACGGCGTGACATTCCGCCCCATCAGCCTCCCCACCCCGGCCAAGGTGATCATCAGCGCCGCGCGGAGAGTGGAGTACATCATGCCGGTAAATATCGTGAAGAGCCACACTCCTGCAAGTACCGGAACCAATCGCCAACGGCCCGCACCGGGGAGAAGATTGAGCGGCAACGTGAGCCATATCAGCAGCCCCGCGATTATACCCACATGCATCCCACTCACAGCCAGGGTGTGGCTCACTCCGGCATCGCGGAAAAGGTCGCGGCGCTCGGGACGCATCCCTGAGCGTTCGCCGGTGATAAGCGCACGCAGCAGGCGCGCACTGTCATCGCTAAGTCCGGAGGTTTCGAGCAGTATCGCAATCTTATATCGGCAGCGCCACGCCATAGACTGAAGTGAGTGAGAAGCTCCGGTGACGGTGAGATTGCCATTGCGCAGAGTATAGCGCTCCTTCCCCGAACTTTTATGCCGCTTCCCATCATAGATTCTCACCATATCATGAGCCATATACCTCACCCCTCCGGGGCGTTGCTCATCAGTGGGGAGCAGTAGCGACTCCCATCTTATCTCATCGCCCGGCTCCAGCGGATGCAGTGCCGAGGCGAAGAGCCACACTTTTGTGTTATGACATATCAGTTCCTCCCCCCCTTCAGCCCGCACACGGTGCAGCCTCACCAGATACCGGCCACCCATCGTGGTGGTTTCGCCATCCTCTACCTCCCCGCTCAGCATGCAGGGTATGCGTAGCGGCAATTCCTCCGGGAGCGGCCGGCTCAGCCGTGCCGACAATAGGGCCAGCCCGCATAAAAGCAGACAAGGCCACACCGTGTGCAGCCTTGCCGTAAGATTGATATATTTTAGATTGCGCCGCATGATCCTCACCGCCATCACACGCACTGCCACAGCAAGCAGAATCATAGCAAATGCCGGCCATACAGTGCCCGAGTGATAGCCTGCCATCACCCCTGCCACTACGCTCAGCATTATCAGCGCTCCCTTCAGCATGATCTCTACCCTTTCGTATAGCCTATCCGGCTCATCTCGAGGCGGCCACTGCGCTGTCGCGGCTCATCGAATCCACAACCACACTGTCGGTCATCTCGCTCGGAGCCGGAGCCGGCTTCACCTTGCTGCGCGGACCATAATAATGGCGCTGCGACCAGGAGTTCTGATATGTAGTCGAGTCGAAGGGCTGCGTAAGCAACCGGATACTGTCGGCATAGACAGGCATCGCCTTGCGCTTCACACTCATCACGCCATAGATACGGCTCGCCACCCTGCCGGTGTCGGAGGCCAGGGTAAGTTTCGGTTTACGCTCCGCGCGGAAGGTGCGCTCTATCACCGTAGTGGTGCCATCGGTATAATCCACACCAAGCAGCAGCACAGCCTCCTCAGTCTGACTCAGATGCATCTGCCACTCGAGTCGGTCACCATCCGACAAGCGCTCGCCTCCGATCTCGAATACGAAATCCTCATTAGCCGCCAAGGGTGAGAATGTGATATGCTGCGGAGCGCTCCATATGTCGTTGGCCATCTGCCCCTCGGCACGCATCACATTGCCGGCCAGACGGTCGCGCCGGTCAGACACACTCTTATGCACGCGCCCCATGAGTTTGTAGTAATCATCCAGATTGCGCCCATACCAGGCATAAGTACTGTCGAGAGTGGCATAATCCACCCCATGGGCCTTCATTACACTCTCACCGAGGTGACGGCGCACACTGTCGGGCATCCCTCTCCCCTCCGGGGTCTGGGCATAGGCATCGGCCAGCACCATATCGGTCATCAGCGATTCCATCTCGCGCTCCGAGAGCACCCCGTCGGGGCGCCTGTCGCATGCACCGGCTATCATCATGAAGCCGGCGAGAAGCAAGCCTCCCGCTCCCCTCCGTGAGAGGGAAGTGAGAGTCCGGATGATATGAAGCCTGAGGCTTGGATTTTTATGCATGTGCGGTCGCTGTGAGGTATTTAGCTTTTGGTCTTGGCGCTCTTATCGCCGAAGAGATGCGTGAAGGCACGCGAGGCATCGGCCGAATAGAAGATCAGGAGCAGCAGCACACCCACCGATATCGCCGCATCAGCGATATTGAAGATATACTGGAAAAACTCAAACTCCTTTCCCCCTATTCCCGGCACCCATGAGGGCCATGTGAAACTGAATAGCGGGAAATAGAGCATATCCACCACCTTCCCCTCAAACCATGAGGCATAACCTCCCCCCGAGGGGAAGAACTGCGCCACCTCCGGGGGCCAGGGATTATTGAATATCTCGCCATAGAACACGCAGTCGAAGATATTGCCCGCCGCTCCGGCTATGATCAAGGCGAATGCCACGATAAAGCCATTGCGCAGAGCGGAGAGCCGCAACAACCGGTTCATGCACCAGCAGAAGAACACCACGGCCATGATGCGGCCGAAGGTGAGCACATACTTGTTGAACCACTCCAGACCGAATGCAAACCCGTTGTTCTCGATAAAGCGGAGATGAAACCACGAGGTAATCTCCATATCCTCACCAAGATAGAAATGAGTCTTCACCCAGATCTTGAGCCACTGGTCGGCCACGATCACCAGCGCCACTATGGCCGCCACAATCCAACCGAGCCTTACGGCCCGGTCGGATTGTGCGGTATCGATTGATTTATTGCTCATTCTCTATCCACCTTGGCCATTACCTCCAGGTCATCGATCTTCAGCAGAGTGCCCTCGGCCACTTCGGCGGCAAGCAGGAGGTCGTTGGCAAGCACCTGACCCTTGATGTAGTCGCCATAGGCCTCTACGGCGGCGCGCACATCGGGGAGATCGCTCAGAGTCACCTTCACACGATCGGTGATCTCGAAATCACTCTGTTTGCGGATATTCTGGATGCGGTTCACCAATTCGCGGGCCATACCCTCATTGCGGAGTTCGGGGGTAACGGTCACATCGAGAGCCACGGTCACATTGCCGTCGCTTCCCACCAGCCAACCGGGGATATCCTCCGGTATGATCTCCACATCATCAAGCGTAACGACCGGAGCGCCGGGGAGGTCGGCAAATGTAAACTGACCATCCTTCTCGAGAGTGAGAATATCCTTCTGCTCCATTCCGGCGATAGCCTGACCGAGCTGCTTCATGATTTTGCCGAATTTCGGACCGAGTTTCTTAAAGTCGGCCTTTACGCGCTTCACCAGGCCGCTCTCCTCATTGCTCACGATCTTCACATCCTTCACATTGAGTTCGGCGGCAAGCAGCGGTCGGATAGCCTCCACATCATCATGCTGCGAGGCATCCATCACCGGCACAAGGAGTGTCTGCAGCGGCTGACGCACCTTCAGATTCACCTTGCGGCGCAGCGCCAGCACACATGAAGTGATTACCTGAGCCAGACGCTGACGCTCCTCGAGCACCGGGTCGGCCAGCTCGGCATCATACACCGGGAAATCCTCCAGATGCACCGATGCGAAGCCGGCAGGCTCACGCTGAGGCTCTGTAAGGTCGAGCCAGAGACGGTCGGCAAAGAAGGGTGCGAAGGGGGCCATCAGACGGGCCACGGTCACCAGACATGTATAGAGTGTCTGATAGGCCGCCATCTTGTCGGCATCCATCTCACCACCCCAGAAGCGCTTACGGTTCAGACGCACATACCAGTTGGAGAGATTGTCGGTCACAAACTCCTCGATGGCACGGGCAGCGCGGGTGGGCTCATAGTCATCGAGCGCATCCTGCACCTCCTTCACCAGCGTGTTGAGCAGTGAGAGCACCCAGCGGTCGATCTCCGGACGCTCCTTGACCGGCACTTGTGCCTCGCCCCCGGTGAAGCCGTCGAGATTGGCATACTGAGCAAAGAATTTGTAGGTGTTATAGAGAGTGGCGAAGAGCTTGCGGCTCACTTCGGCCACACCCTCTTCATCATATTTCAGATTATCCCACGGCTGCGAGTTGGAGATCATATACCAGCGCACAGGGTCGGAACCGAAACGCTCTATATTGTTGAAGGGATCGATGGCATTGCCAAGACGCTTCGACATCTTGTTGCCATTCTTATCGAGCACCAGGCCGTTGGAAATCACAGCCTTATAGGCCACGGTATCGAAGATCATTCCGGCTATGGCATGCAGCGTGAAGAACCATCCGCGTGTCTGGTCAACACCCTCGGCGATGAAATCGGCCGGATATACCTCGCGGGAGTCGAGGAGTTCCTTATTCTCAAAGGGATAGTGGATCTGAGCATAGGGCATGGCACCCGAGTCAAACCACACGTCGATAAGGTCGGTTTCACGCTTCATCGGTCGGCCGGTTGCGCTCACCAGGATGATATCGTCTACATAGGGGCGATGGGCGTCGAAACGCTCATAGTTCTCCTTGGAATAGTCGCCCGGCACAAAGCCCTTATCCTTAAGAGGATTCGAGGCCATCACACCGGCGGCCACCGACTTCTCGATCTCATCATAGAGCATCCGGAAGCTGTCGATGATCATCTCCTCCTTGCCATCCTCTGTGCGCCAGATGGGGAGCGGAGTGCCCCAATAGCGCGAGCGGGAGAGATTCCAGTCCTGGAGGTTCTCGAGCCATTTGCCGAAGCGGCCGGAGCCGGTCGAAGCCGGTTTCCACTTAATATTCTCGTTGAGCTGCATCAGGCGCTCACGCGAAGCTGTGGTGCGGATAAACCAGCTGTCGAGAGGATAATAGAGCACCGGCTTGTCGGTGCGCCAGCAGTGCGGATAGTTGTGGGTATGCTTTTCGATGCGGAATGCTTTCCCCTCACCTTTGAGTTCGAGTGAGAGCACCACATCGAGATTCTCAGCCTTGGAGGCGGCAACCTCATCGTATTTTCCACCCTCGTTGAAGCGCGGGTCGTAGGCATTCTTCACATAGTCGCCTGCATGGCGGCTATAGAGTTCGGTAGCCACACATTTCTCCACAAATGCGGGTGCGCACTCCTCCACAGGAAAATAACGACCCTGCAGGTCGACCATGGGGCGTGTCTCGCCGCGCTTGTTGATCATAAAGAGCGAGGGCACATCGGCAGCCTTGGCCACCTTGGCGTCGTCGGCACCGAAGGTCGGGGCGATGTGCACGATACCGGTACCATCCTCGGTGGTCACGTAATCGCCGGGGATCACACGGAAGGCGCAGTCGGCCAGTTCTACGAAGCGGTCGGTACCCACCTCAAATACCTTCTCGGGATGAGCGGCAGCCTGTGCAGCCACATATTCGGGGGAATGATCATCGATCTTCTCACAGGGTTTCACCCATGGCATGAGCTGGGCGTAGTGCATGCCGCAAAGCTCATCGCCACGCCATTTGCCCACCACGCGGTAGGGCACCACCTTGTCACCCTTCTTATAATCCTCCATCGAGGCCTCGGCGCCATCTTTCGAGAAATAGCTACCCACGAGCACCTCGGCCATCACGGCAGTGATCGGGGCACCGGTGTAGGGATTGAATGTGCGCAGAGCCACGTAATCGATCTTCGGTCCCACACAGAGAGCCGTGTTCGACGGGAGTGTCCAGGGGGTTGTGGTCCAGGCCATGAAGCAGGGTTCGCCCCATCCGGTCATCTCCTCCTTGGGGTCGAGGATGCGGAAGAGGGCTGTGGCTGTGGTATCCTTTACATCGCGATAGCAGCCGGGCTGGTTCAGCTCATGGGTGGAGAGACCGGTGCCGGCGGCCGGCGAATAGGGCTGGATAGTATAACCCTTGAAGAGATAGCCCTTCTCGTAGAGTCGGGCCAGAAGCCACCAGAGGGTTTCTATATATGCGTTGTCGTAGGTGATGTAGGGATTCTCGAGGTCAACCCAATAACCCATGCGACGGGTGAGGTCGGTCCATTCGCGGGTGTATTTCATCACCTCGCGGCGGCAGGCGGCATTATATTCATCCACACTGATTTTCTTGCCGATATCCTCCTTGGTTATACCGAGGGTCTTCTCCACACCGAGTTCCACCGGCAGACCGTGGGTATCCCATCCGGCCTTGCGCTTCACGTGAAAACCCTTCATGGTCTTGTAGCGGCATATGATATCCTTGATGGTGCGGGCCATCACATGGTGGATGCCGGGCATGCCGTTGGCCGAGGGGGGACCCTCGTAGAATACGAATGTGGGTTCTCCTTCGCGGGCCTTCATACTGGCCTCGAAGAGTGAGGCCTGCTCCCAGGCCTGCAGCATCTCCTTATTGATTTCGGAGAGGTTAAGCTGCTTGTTGCGCTCTTTGAATTTTGACATACTGTGTGGTATATAAGTGTCTGATCAATTTAAATTGTTGTATTTGTGGCTGTCGCTATTAGTCTTTAATCCGCACCCCTTTTAGGGGGATAAATCAAAAGGCTATTTTAAATTGATCAGCCACTTGGTAGCATATTGTTTACGTGAATTGGTGATAATATCTTATCAATGGCCGCGACCCTTGGCACCTTTGGCGCCGAAGAATCCACCTTTGGCACCCTTTGTGCCACCTTTTGTGCCACCTCCCATCGCGAAGATGTTCTGCTCGTAGGTGAAGGTCTTGCGGTCGTTCTCGCGCTTGCGCTGCAGTGCGAGCTGCACGAGGCGGTCCATCAGTTGGCCGAAGCTGATTCCTGTGGCCTCCCAGAGATAGAAGGAGAGCGAACCGGGAATCGTGTTGATTTCATTGACGTAGATATTGCCGTCGGCCTCATCGATCATCACATCCACACGGCTCACACCATGGCAGGAGAGCACTCGGAATGTGTCGGCAGCCATCTTGCGGATGCGATCGCTTGTCTCTTCGGGAATCAGGGCCGGTATGCGTTTGTCGCTCGCCTGCATTCCTGCGCCGGTTTTGGAGCCTCCCATATATTTATCGGTGTATGAAAGGAATTCTCCGGTCTTTATCGGCTCTTCGCATACACTGCTCTGATGATCGTCGGCATCGCCCAGCACCGAACAGTTGATCTCTTTAAGGCGTTTTACCATGTGTTCCACAATGATGCGGCGCGAGAATTTCTCTGCCTCATCCACTTTGGCTATGAGTTCGGCGCGGTCGGCCGCTGTGCCGATTCCCACACTCGATCCGAGGTTGGCCGGTTTCACGATCACGGGGTAGCCGAGTTTCTCTTCCACTCGCTTCACCATCGCATCGCGGTCGGAGATCCACTGCTTGTCGGTAAACCATACATAGTCCACCACCGGGATACCCTCCTCCTTGAGAATCATCTTCATGGTGATCTTATCCATGCCGTTGGCGCTGGAAAGAGTATTGCAGCCGGCAAAGGGGATGCCGATAGTCTCGAGCACTCCCTCGAAGATGCCATCCTCGCCGTTGGTGCCGTGAAGCACCGGCAGAGCCACATGAAGCTCGCTCACCACTTTCGGTCCCTTGGAGAAGAGTCCGCCCGAATTGCGGGCCTCATAGAGATTATAGTCGCCATATACGGGACGCATGTATACCTCTGTAGCTTTGCTCTCGAGCGATTTCAGGTCGTCGTAATTATTTATGTCGAGCAGGGCCTCGCCTGTGAGCCAATGCCCCTGCTTGGTTATATATATGGGCACAATGTGATATTTCTCGCTATCCATGGCATTGATGGCCTGGAGGGCGGAGATGACGGAGATCTCATGTTCTACAGATCTGCCGCCGAAGAATACGGCTACATTCGTTTTCATCTCAATTGATTGGATTAAAAATCTTACAAAGATAATATTTTATGACAACACCTCAAAATCTATTACCCATATAAATCGCGCGCAACATTGATTTTTGATATAATTCAGTATTCCGTGCTAAAATATGTATAACCGTCACCCCCGGTTTGCACAACTCAGAGAAATTTGCTAATTTTGGAGTTGCAACTATCGGTAGCGGCCTCACTACCTCTCCCGCCCGGAGGACCGATGCCGGCAAAAAGAATTAGACTCATGGCCCGATTCAAACTCGAAGGACTCGGCGTGGCTCTCGTCACACCCTTCCAAGCAGACAAGACTATAGACTTCCCGGCGCTCGGCCGACTGGTGGACTTCCAGATCGAAGCCGGAGCCGATTTTCTGGTGGTGCTCGGCACCACAGGTGAGACTCCCACCCTCTCGCGCGAAGAGCAGCAGCAAGTGCGCGATTTCATCCGCCGGAAGGCCGCCGACCGGCTCCCGCTCGTGCTCGGCCTCGGAGGCAACAATACCGCCGCTGTGGTCGATGATATCCGCAACCTCGACCTCGAGGGTTTCTCGGCTATCCTCTCGGTGGTGCCGCATTACAATAAACCCTCGCAAGAGGGTATCTATCAGCACTATGCCGCAATAGCAGGCGCAAGCCGACTGCCGGTGATACTCTATAATGTGCCGGGACGCACAGGTGTAAACATGACCGCCGCCACCTGCCTGCGTCTGGCCAAGGATTTCCCCAATATCATCGGTGTGAAGGAGGCCTCGGGCAATTTCGTGCAGATTGAGGAAATCATCAAAAACAAACCCGAACATTTCGAGGTAATCTCGGGCGACGACGGTATCACCTACCCCCTCATGACGCTCGGTGCCAAGGGTGTGATCTCGGTGATCGGCAATGCTTTCCCGAAGGAATTCGGCAAGATGGTGCGCAAGTGCCTCGCCGGTGATTTCAAGGGGGCCCTGCCGCTTCATTTCCAATTTACCGAACTCTTCAACCTCCTCTTTGTCGATGGCAATCCTGCCGGTGTGAAGTGCACACTCAATGCCTTGGGCATGATTGAAAATGAGCTGCGGCTGCCGCTGGTGCCCACCCGCCTGAGCACCAATGAGAAGATCCACGCCATCTGCGACAATCTCCGCAAGGCATGATCGACCGCGAGACCCAAGAGCGCATTAAGGATGCCGCCGATATCGTGGAGGTGGTGAGCGACTATGTGCACCTCACCCGCCGCGGTGCCAACCTTATGGGGCTCTGCCCTTTCCATAATGAGAAGACCCCCTCTTTCTCGGTGAGCCCGAGAAAGAATATCTGCTATTGCTTCTCCTGCCATAAGGGGGGCTCGCCGGTGAATTTCATCATGGAGAAGGAGGGGGTGTCGTATTATGACGCCCTCCGCCAACTCGCCAAGAAATATGGCATCACCATCGAGGAGCGTGAACTCTCTGACGAAGAGCGAGCCCGCGCCACCAAGCGCGAGGGTCTGATGATTGCCGCCCAGCGCGCCATGCAGATTATGGAGCACGACCTCACAGAGTCGCAGCAGGGGCGCGATGTGGGTCTCTCCTATCTCTATGGCCGTGGCATAACCCAGGAGGCTATCAAGCGTTTTCATCTGGGATATGCCATTGATTCGGGCCAGTATCTCACCCCTAAGATGCAGCGGGAGGGGTTCGATCCGGAAATCCTCCGCGAACTCGGTCTGACCGGTCTCAGCCAGAACGGCAATCTATACGATAAATACCGGGGCCGCGTGATTTTCCCTATCCTCAACCCGGCCGGCAGAGTGGTGGGGTTTGGAGGCCGCGACCTGAAAGGAGGCCCGGCTAAGTATATCAATTCTCCCGAATCGGCGCTATATCGCAAGAATCAGGAACTCTATGGCATATTTCAGGCCAAGGCTGAGATCACACGTCAGGACCGGTGCTTCCTCGTGGAGGGATATCTGGATGTGATCTCGATGTGGCAGAGCGGTATGCAGAATGTGGTGGCTTCGTCGGGCACGGCTCTGACCGATGGCCAGATAGCCCTTATACATCGTTTCACCGACAACATCACCCTCCTCTACGATGGCGATGCGGCCGGCATCAAGGCCGCCCTGCGTGGCATAGATATGCTCCTGAGCCATAAGATGCATGTCAATGTGCTCCTCCTCCCTGACGGACACGACCCCGATTCTTTCGCCCGCGCCAATACTCCGGAAGAGTTTCGCCAATATGTGGATAAAAATTCCACCGATATAATCCGCTTCAAGATGCGGGTGCTGATGCAGGATGCAGGCGATTCGCCGCAACGCAAGGCGGAGGTAATCAATAGTGTGGCTTATTCGATAGCATGCATCCCGGATGAGGTGCAACGCACTATATATATTGCCGAATGCAGCCGCGAACTTCATATCGACGAGGGAGCCGTGGCCCGGGCCGTGCAAAATGCACATTACGCTATCCTCGAGCAGCGCAAGCGCGACCGCAACCGGCGCGATGCGGAGCGCGATTATCCCGTTGCCTCCCCTTCCGCCCCCTCGGCACCCGCCACACCGGGTCAGGCTCAGACTCCGGAAATCACTGCCGGAGGCAATGCTCAATCGGCACCATCTACAGTGCAGTTCATCCGCCCTGCGGCGGAATATCCCATGAAGCCGATCGAGACGAATCTGATCCGCTATCTCGTGCGCTACGGATATCTGGCCATGCATCTCGACGACCTCACACCTGTCACACCCGCCGACGGCGGCGACACCGAGACCGAGGTGCTCTACACCATCACCGATTATGTGGATGAGGAATTGCAGACTTATCAATTGCAATTCTCCACACCGGCTTATGCCAAGGTGTTCGACCTCCTGCTCAACCGCCTCAATGACTATGTGGGAGATCTGGAGCGCTACAAGCTACAGATCAGCACCCATCTCGCCGCCGAGCGGCAGCAACTTGCCTCGCTGATTCCTGAGCGTGTGAGCACACTCGATGATATAGAGCGCGAGGAGAAACTTCTCGATGAGTCGATACGCAGGCGCCGCGATGAGATGCTGTATAATTTCGCCCTCAATTACCCTCGCAATTACCTCACGAGTCATGAGGATGATGATGTGCGCCGAGTGGCCACCGAACTCATAGCCGAGCGCCATGTGCTCTCGAATATCTACTCGCGCAATACCACATCGCAGGAGCAGGAACTCAAGGATCTGGCTATGAAGACGATGCGATCTATCGAGGAGTGGCGCAGCGAATTGCTCAATATCGAGGTGCGCCAATTGCTGCGCCGGCTGCAAAGCATTGAGGATGAGGACTCCGAAGAGGCTCGCGATTTGCAGCGACAGATCGGCGTGCTGATGATGAAACGTGCAAAAATCGCCAAGGAATGCGGCGAGAGAATCATCTCTTCGCGCTGACTTCCATCACCCAATGTATCTTCACATGAAACTTTCTCACTCCTCCGGCTACCTACATTATACATCTTCTCTCCATCCGAGGCCGCAGTTCCGCTAAAGAGTCGACAGAACCCGGCTGATCCACTTATTACTATCCTACTATATAATGGAAAACAATATACTTGAAATCCGACAGTTGCGCAAGTTCTTCGGCGATAAACGCGCACTCAACGATGTGACCTTCTCCGTGGAGCGAGGTTCGATCACCGGTCTGCTCGGCCCCAACGGTGCAGGTAAGACAACTCTGCTGCGTATCATCAACGGTATCATGGTGGCCGACGCCGGCGAGGCGCTGATCAACGGTCGGGAGGCATCGCTCGAGACCACCGGACTCGTGGGTTATATGCCCGAGGAACGCGGTCTGTACGACAAGATGCGAGTTGAAGAACAAATCCTCTACTTCGGCCAACTCAAAGGGGGCGACAAGCGCCGCCTGCGCGAAGTGATGGGGGAATATCTCGAACTGTTCAACCTCTCGGCCGACCGGCGCCGACGCGTAAAGGAACTCTCCAAGGGTAACCAACAGAAGGTGCAGATCATCGCCACTCTCGTGCATGAACCGGAACTCGTGATTCTCGACGAACCCTTCAGCGGATTCGACCCGATCAACGGTGCATTGCTCCAGGAACTGATTGCCCGCCTTCACGACCGCGGCACCACCATCATGCTCTCTTCACATAATATGCCGGCCATCGAGGAGATGTGTAGCGATATCGCTCTCATCGACCATGGCAATCTTCTGGTGAAGGACTCAATCGAGAATATCAAGGAATCAAATAAAGACAATACCCTCATACTCACCACCCGCACTCCTCTCGCCACAGAACCCCTTCTGGCCACCGGCATAGTGACTGAAATCCATCCGGTCAAGTCGCTCAATTGGCGCAAAGGCCATGCCTACTCTCTGCGCAAGGGCGACGGACACTCCAATATGGATCTGCTCGATGCCGTGGCATTCCAAAGTGATGTGATTCACTTCGAGGAGGCGCTCCCCTCGCTGACCGACATCTTCATCCGCTACACCTCCCGGCATCCCGACACTCCGGCTGAAGTGGCCGATGACGCCCGCCACACTGCCAACGTGACCGGCAATCCCGATGCCGCCAAGGAATCAACCAATACCCCAAACGAATAATTTCCCACTCCATATGTCGCAATTAGGACTTATCATACGCAATGAATACCTCACCGATGTGAGGTCGAAATCTTTCTGGATCTCCACTTTCCTCGTGCCGGTGCTGATGGTGGCATTCGGCGGCGTGATGGGCTACCTTATGGCCAGCTCCGATTCTGCCATGAAACTCCAGGAATCGATCACTCCCTCTCCGTCGGAAGATATGACCATGCTTCAGGCCATCGGTCTGATGATCGGCGTATTCCTCGCCCTCTTCATCATGATGTATGGCTCGCAGATCTTCCAGAAAGTCAAGACTGAAAAGACCAACCGTATCGTAGAAATCCTCGCCACCTGTGTGCCGGGGCGCACCATGATGCTGGCCAAGATCATCGCCGTGGGACTCGTAGGCTTCACCCAGCTCATCCTGTGGGGGCTGCTCATCGCCGTGATAGTATTCGGACTGCTCCTTGTGCTCCCCACCGACTTCCCCTGGAGCACCCTGCTCCACTATGACTATGTGATGGCTCTGGTGTGGAGCATCCTCTACTTTATCGGAGGCTACATATTCTTCGGCTCGCTCTACGCTGCCGGCGGCGCCATGACCGATAAAAACAATGAAAACCAGGAATATATCGCAGTGCTCACCCTCCTGCTTATGAGCAGCTTCTACATCGCGATGTTTGCTGTCGACCACGGCGGAGCCACCTTCGTGCGAGTGCTGAGCTACATCCCATTCACCGCGCCCACCATCGGTGCCGTCAACGCCATCACCCAGACCGCACCCCTCTGGGAATCAATCGCCAACCTCATCCTGCTCTACCTCTTCGCATGGCTCGCAATGGCATTAGCCGGCAAAATCTACACCAGCTCGATCCTCCTCAAAGGGAAACGCTTCACCCCCCGCGACATCCTCACCTTCCTCCGCTCCAAATGACCCCGACCTGATCTCAGACACTTATATGAAAGCCATCGAAAGAACCGCAATAGCGCGAGTATTGATTGATCTTATCAAGGCCGACAAGGTAATCGACAGTCGGGAGATGGATATGTATCGCCGGCTGAAGACGAATTTCTCGATCTCGCGCCAGGATGAGATTGAAGCATATTCCATCACTCTGGGCCAGGCGGTCAATGTACTGAAGGAGATGAACACCGAGATGCTCTCCGATCTGATAGGCACCTTCAGGAGTATGACCCTCAGCGATGGCTTCTGCGCCCGCGAGGAGGCTCTGCTCATGCTGATGCTCCACTATTGCCTCAATAATCCGGAACTGGATTGCGATGTGATCTCGCATCCGATTGAGGAAGCCTGGTTTGACGAGCGGCAGGTGCTATATGTAGAGTCGCATCATGCCAAGGATGTGAATGCAAATATCGTTTCCAATCTGAGGGCCATCTCGCGTGAACTCAGGCTCTGCGGGATGGATTTCGTGTATCTTCCGGAGATTATCCATCACTATATCTCCACCCCGCGCGACCTGCTGATCGATGTCGTGTCAATGCTCTCACCATCACTATCAGAGGGGGCGATATCAGATTTCATTACAAAAATCAAACTCTTCAAGACCGATACATTCTGCATCGAGCAGTTGCACCACAAACTCGGGTTCGAGGAATTGGCCGACACCCCGCCGGCCCTCCTCTTCCGCATCAATCAGTCGAGAGTCGACAATCGAGTCTTCACCAATTTCCTAAGGATTGAAGTCACCCCCGACATACTCGACATCGTGCAGAATATCACCGACACCTTCCTCTCCTACAATGGCAATGACCGGATGGTGATTTCCCACAAGAAGGATTCAAAGGGTAGTTTCCTGTATAATGGTTTCTACCGGCAGGTGTTTGAGATTCTTCTGCTCCAGAAATCAGAGATGTGTCATCTTCTCATCGATATGGTGCATGGCACTCTTTCATTTCCCGAGATACAGGTCACCCTCTCGGGGTTGCACCGAAAGGAGAAGGCACTTTACACACTCTTTGTATTTGAAGCCCACAATTCGGCCCTACGTGCCGACGACGGAGTAGTGCGCCAGAATGGCGGAATCAACTTCACCGCGCCGGCCACAGCCCGACAAATGGAGAAATACAACAGCCGCATGGATCTCCTGCAACGCAGATATGCCAAGATCTACGCCGCCTTCGGGGGCGACGCCCGGAATGCGCCCGACATCACAAAGTCGGACATTCGTCTGCCGATGATCAGCGGCATCCGCCGCGTAATCAACAAGCAGAATGAAAAGATCTATGAAGCGGACCGCTTCATAGTGAATCGCGACAAGAACGGCACCTACAGTCTGAGCGCCAATCCCGACTTCTTCCTCTGCAAAGATTTCCGGAATCCCGACTCCATCAGCATCTTCGACTCCTCCCTCTTCCGAGAGCTCGCCGAGATGCACTGACAGCGACCACCCGTAAAGAACTCGCTCAACTCAAATCTCTCAAATTCAATGGCTGACACCATAGAGCGCGTTCCTTAAAATTTCGGGGTCGTAGGGGCGGCGATTTTTGAGTGGATTTTGCGAGTCGAAGAAGGAA
>JAIDKG010000136.1:99680-100582 GCA_029051525.1 Muribaculaceae bacterium | reverse complement strand
CTTACAGCAAGTGACAAAATCCACTCCAAGGCTGCGACCCCTACGGCCCCGAAATTTTAAGGAACGCGCTCTTAAGCTATTCAGACAATCGGATGGCACGTGAATTGTAGGGATGCTCCCCGGAGCATCCGGTGGTTTGATGATCCTCAGTCCTTGTGGCTCTCGAGACACACGAGTACCCCAACTCGGCTGTAACGGACACAGTGACTCTCCGTGACGGAATGGATAGTGCAGTCGCTCCGCGACTGGCCGATGATGGGGTGCGCTTTCCACGCACTGCTCAGACTAATCGTCTGAGCAGTACGTGGTTAATATGCAGTGCAGTCGCTCCGCGACTTGGGCTGCGCTTGGGGAGTCGGTATGCTGGTGGGTCGGAGACCCACCAGGACTGAAGTCGATAACATTGTCATTGCAAAATTTTTTAAGATTTTCACGTGTAGCGAATTCAACAAATGTATCTGTTAAGACGTTTATAATTGTAGATTTAGTAGCCATGGTCGGTAAAGTGTTGGTTCTAATTTATAACACATAACCGGCCATGGCCGTTTTTTATAACTTTGCCTTAAGTTAATAGCATTGGGTCGCGGCCTGCCGCGACCGCCTCCAAATCATTTATTCGATTCGGATGCCGGGTGCCTGGATCTGGTCGCGGCAGGCCGCGACCGTACGTGGGGCGCGGATGCCAGTCGCTGCGCGACTGGTGACGGTTATCGATTAGGCGGTTTGCTCTTGGGTCGGAGACCCAAGAGGACTGTCTTCCGGACCTATTGCGAAAGAATTAGGATTAACGGATAATTTTCGCTAATTTTGCAGTGAGTCAAAGTGCCTGCGGCACCGCGCACCGGCCTGCGGCCGACTTGCGCTCTTTGCTCTCGTGCTAAATCAAGATTTTGCAGTGAGTC